>NZ_LZMI01000001.1:0-65581 GCF_001665475.1 Gordonia sp. 852002-51296_SCH5728562-b
GTTGCAACGCGTACCGCAGGGCGGGTCGCGAGGAACACATCGGACAGATGCAGGGTGGCACCGCAGCCCCGGTTGCCTCACTTCTGACGTGCCTGTTGCAACGCGTACCGCGGAGCGTCTGTGTCACTTTTGCGTGGTGTGCCACACTTCCTGCTTCCGAAAAGTGGCACACCGTTACGGACTGTTTCCGCTGGTGGAAGGCTCTTCGCTTCTCTTACTGTGTAACTTTTCAACCTCGAGGATCTAGAAAGTGACACACCGTTTCCGTCTGTTTCCGCTGGCAGGAGGCGTATGAAGCCGTCTGGACGGCGGTTTGTGTCACTTTTCCCGCAGAGTTCTTTGCGTCCATCGAGCCGAAGCTCCGTCGCGATGGGCTCTGTGCGAAATGTGAGAAAAGTTTTTCCGCACCCCCCAAAAGTGGCACATGACACCCGATTTGGTGCCTGACCTGCGGAAATGGTGTGTCACTTCTGATCGCTAAAAGTGGCACACTCGACATCTCGTCACACCGTCGCCGCCAGATGCGTGTTGCCCGATGGCGTCTGCTGGCTTCCACGACAGCTACCCATTGATGTGATGTTCGTCACATTTGGGCCAGTCGTTTGGGTACTTTGTGTTATCCGCCTCGGTTTCTCTCGAGGCTGCCTCACCTCCCGCTACGGGTCGATCTCGGCGAGAAGTGTGATATTCGGAAGGCAAATGCACCCGCCGTCGTAATCGATTGCGCGGCATGACATTACGCGACTGACGTGCGTAGATTCGGCTCTGCAAGGCACGAACCGGCACGAACCGTCACGAAAGGACCGGGATGAACGACCATAAGCAGCTGACGATGTCGCCAAAGACGCTAGGTCGCAGCCTCGACCGCTCCACCGGCACGTTGAAAAATTGGCGCATGCGCGGCATCGGCCCGCCGTACATCAAAACCAGTGATGGCGGTTCGGTTTTGTATCGCATCGAGGACGTGACCGCGTGGCTCGAAGAGCGTGCCGCTGCAACGGCGGGGACTCCCGCCGCCTGAAAAAGCAAGAGCCCCGGCGGCAACCGGGGCGTCTTGATCAAACTCGAGAACAAAGGACTGACTGGGTATGTCTGCAACAACTGTTCCCTATCACGATAATGATACATCTTCTCCTGCGCCGCAACTGCTTCGAGCAGGTGAGTCACAGTGACCGACTACACCGAAGACAGCCACTTCGACGAGGAGCTCGCTGCCCAGGAGGCGGCCGATCTCGAGTACGAGGACTCCGACACCGAAAACCACTTCGAGCTCGCGGCTTGCCTTCGCGACGCTGACGGTCGCCGGTACACCAGCTCCACGGCGAGGCTCGCGGAGCGTGCGTGCACCGAGTATCTGGCAGAGTCGGACCTCGACACCTTGCGCGCCGCCGCTCCTGCACAGGTGGCCGACGCGCTACTCGGCCGCATCAACGACGCGATTCTGGCGCAGAACGCCGCCCTCAAGGCCGACGAGCTCGTCGGTTTGAAACTGGTACCCCTCAAGGAGCTCAGATTCGCCGAGATCGCCCGCCTCATCGCGTCGCTCTATCACGTGTGCCGATTGAAGCCGAGCAGCAGGTCTACTGATAAGGAGCTGGACCTCGTTGGGGTGTATGACGACGACCCCGCCAGCCCGCATTACGGCACCTACCAGACCTCGCTGGAGGATCTGCGCGCGATCGCCCGGCGCTACTGCCCGGACCTGACAACCAAGGAGTTCGCCGAGCTCATCGCGGCGCTGCGTGACCAGGTGCCGCGCACCGTCCGCGGACAGAACCCCAACCTCATCGCGGTGCGCAACGGCATCGTGGACTACTCCACCCTGCGTGTGGACGACTCGTTGCCATTCGACGACCCGAACCGGGTCATCACCATGCCCACGTTCCTGCCGTTCTCGCCCGAGTACGTGTTCCTGGCCAAGCTCGACACCGACTGGAACCCCGACGCCGAGAACGTCACCATCCACAACGACGCCGACAACACCGACTGGGACGTCGAGAGCTGGATGCGCGGCTTCCACAACAGCGTGGATGCCGACGGCGACGAGGTCACCGCCGACGAGGAGATGATCGAGCTGCTCTGGCAGATCATCGGCGCCGCCACCAGGCCGTACGTGTCCTGGAACAAGGCCGCGTTCCTGTACTCCACCCAGGGCAACAACGGCAAGGGCACGCTGCTGAGCCTAATGCGCAACCTGCTCGGCGTGGCCAACTACGCCTCGATCCCGCTGGCCGACTTCGGCAAGGACTTCCTGCTCGAGCCGCTGACCCGCGCCAGTGCGATCCTCGTCGACGAGAACGACGTGGGCACCTTCGTCGACAAGGCCGCCAACATGAAGGCCGTGATCACCAACGACGTGATCACCATCAACCGCAAGTACAAGGCCCCCATCGCCCACCAGCACTTCGGCCTGATGGTGCAGTGCCTCAACGACAAGCCGCGCTTCTCCGACAAGTCGGAGTCGATCTACCGCCGGCAGCTGTTCGTGCCCTTCACCAAGTGCTTCACCGGCGCCGAGCGCAAGTACATCAAGGACGACTACCTCAAGCGCCAAGAGGTCCTCGAGTACGTGCTCAAGCGGGTGCTGACCATGCACTACCACGAGCTCGCCGAGCCCGAGGCCACCAAGCTCATGCTTGACGAGTTCAAGGAGGCCAACGACCCGGTGCGCGCCTTCTGGAACGACGTGAACCGGCAGTTCAGCTGGAATCTGCTGCCCTTCCAGTTCCTCTACGACCTCTACCGCGGCTGGATGGGCCGCAACATGCCCAACTCCAAGCCGATCGGTCGCAACAAATTCATCGACGAACTGGTGGTGCTGGTCAGCGCCGACGAGACCGGGCCGTGGAGCTGTGAGGACCGCACCGCCCGACACCGACCCGGAGCCAGCATGATCCAGGCCGAACCGCTGATCGTCGAGTTCGACCTGGTCGACTGGATCAACCAGAGCGCCCCGCCGAGCAAGCCCCTGCTGCGCGCAACGCTGCACTCCGACCAGTTCAAGGACAGCTACCGCGGCCTCGTTCGTCGAGAGAAAGACCCGATGCTGGCCATCGCCAACGAAGCCGGACACCGCCCGTCGGCGGGCATCGGTGGCAGCGCCACCGCGACGAGCCACGCTGAATCCAATCCTGTCGGTGAGGAAAACCAGACCAGCACCGAGAACACAGAGAACACCGGACAAACCGCATCACAACTAGACGCTGAGGTCCGGGCCGCAGTCGCCGGCACAAAGCTCGACGGCCTGTTGTTACCGCACTCCGGACAACCCGCCGTGGTGATCGGTGCGGAGTCATGACCGCCACTACACCCCGCGAGCGCGTCATCGAGACATACCTGCGTGACGCCTGCAAAGCCCGAGGTGTCCTCTGCTACAAGTTCACGTCGCCCGGCCACATTGGCGTCCCCGACCGCGTCCTCATCGGACTCGACGTCGACGGCCAGCCCATCACGATTTGGGTCGAGGTCAAGCGACCCGGTGGGCGACCCCGCGCCTCTCAGCTGCATTGCCACGCCGAGATGATTCGCCACGGTGCCCGCGTCGCCGTCGTCGACACCCGAGCCGGCGTCGACGCACTCCTCGACGAGACGTTCGGGCCGGTCGGGCGCGACGACCGGACGGCACGGAGCGGGGACCGGATCAAAGGTGTCGCGGTAGTTGCCGCGATGGGCACCAGCACGAAAGGAGGACCACGATGAAGATGGTCAATCCGTTAAGTCTTGACACCGATGTCGAGACCTACGGCTATCGCTACTACTTCGCGACGCTCGTGGGATTCGCGACCCTCTCGGTGGCCGGCAACGTCCTGTACGGCGTGGCCCCGACGGTGCCGCCGTGGGTTGTCGCCGTCAGCCATGGCGCGCCGCCTCTGGTGTTCGCGCTCATGGTCCACCTGGGTGCCGTCATGGCCAACAGCTTCGGTGGAGCGATGAGGCGGCCCGGGCCGCGACCAGAACACGGCGAGCGCCACGTCGACTGGTCGTCGGTCATCGTGGTCGTGCCGCTCGTCCTGGCGGTGACCGCGGTGGCGGCGATCGCTCTCTACGTCTCGTTCGAGGGTTTGACCGGCCTGGCGGCGACGATGGGCTGGGGTGCATATTCGTGGACGCTGCCACTGCTGCTCGACATCCCGGCGGGGGTGGCCACGCTCGGCGTGCTGCTCGCGACGCACGCCATGCGGTCGGACGAGCATGCGGTCGACGGAGCGGATCGGCAGTCCGTTACCGCCCCACGGACCACGTTGGTCACTGACCAGGGTGACCACGTCGCGGACCGGCCCGTCGCCGTGGTCACTGACCACACGGACCAGTCAGTCAATGACCAGCTGACCAACCCAGTGACCACGGCGACGGACCAGGCGGTGACCACGCCGGTCGTACTCGTCACTGACCAGGTGGACCACCCTGTGACCAGCCGTGCGGATCGGGCGGTGACCACCGCGACGAACCGGGGTGATCATGCCCCGGTCACCGCCGCTGAGCTGGTCGAATCCGTGGTCAGTGACCGTCCGACTGCGGTCACGGACCACCGTGACCATGACGGTGACCGCGTGGTCACGGACCGGGTGACCACGCTCGACGGACCGGTCACTGACCACGATGACCAGGTGGTCACTGACCAGCTGACCGCTGTCGCGGACCACACGGTGACCACGGCGGGAGAGGAGGCCACCGAGCCGGTCACGGACCAACCGGTGACCGTCCCCCTCGACATCCGATCCGTCGCCGAACGTGTGCGGGAGGAACGCGATCTCGACGTCGCCGTCGACGTGCTCGCCGAGGCGCTCGGTCTGTTGGCCGAGGGCATCAGTCGTCGCAAGGTGGCAGATCAGGTCGGCGTGGGATCACACAACACTGTTAAGAGGTGGGCTGACGCGGCCGCCGACCTCGATCCCGCCTACGCCGCCGCGATCGGGCGGCCCCGGGAGCCGGGCTTGGTTGCCGTGGGATAGCTCGCGACGACCGCCTGGGAAGACCCCGCCGGTATGTTCCGGCGGGGTCTTCTGCTGTCCACGATTCGGTAGGTAAGCCTTTTGTGCGCCTTCGTGATTGGCTATCCCGAAGGCGAAACATGGTTATGTCGAGGGCATCTCGAAGGCGTGGTCGCCCTCAACCTGCCTTCCGTCCGTCTTCACGTGGCTCAAAAGGGTGTCTTGCCTTCCACCTGCCTGTGTGTTGCCTTCCGTCTGCCTTCTACCTGCCTTCGATACCGCCAACGCGGAAGGCATCCCGAAGGCGAACATATTGCCTCCGTTATTGTTTCAGCTCGATTCAGCCGGTTCTGCGTTATTCGATTTCGATATTCCTCGCGGCCTCTGGCACCCGACACCAACCGGGCCAGTTGACCGGCCGTCGCCCGGACCATTACCCCGCATCCGCACTGTCCCAGCGCTCCCGGTCCGGTACCGCGCCGGGGAGGGCCCAGTACCCCCTCGTGCCATCACGGCCGCATCATCGCCCACGGCACCGCTCTCGGCGTCGACCCCCCGATCCAGTCCTCGCCGACGCGGGCCTCGATCCACTACCCCGCGCCAGCATCCCCGGCACAGCGCACGGCTCAGGGATGGCGTACGCGGGCGAGCGCGTGCGCGAGGCCCGTGTACCCGGTGAGCCATCCGGCCGTGCCGGTCCTTTCGGCGCGGGTCTCCGTGGCCGGGCTCTCGGAGCGGTGCCCTGTCACAGAGCTCTCTCCCGCGCGGGCGCGGGCACCGTGTTGACATCGGCCACGTGGTGGCCGATCCACCACCCGGCGACAGGACGCGAGCGAGCGAGCGTTCGGAGGCGGTGGTGGTTGATGCTGGCGCGCAGCGCCATCCGGGCGCAAGCCCGGTCCAGGTCCCCCGGCGAGCGCCAGCGAGACCGGCCGCCCGAAGGGCGGCATGGGACAGGCGAGCGCAGCGAGAAGGAGCGCAGCGACTGTCCTGTCATATGGGGCCTACGACACCGATGCGGATTCCCTTTCGACCCTGTATAGTTATCCGCATAGTCGCATAAAGATGCAGTATCCGAGGCGGTGGGCGGGGAGCGAAGCGAGGGGCCCGGACCGCTGCTTCGGGATCGAGTCGAGAGAGGAGGCGCGGGTATGGCAACGGATCGCAAGAGCCGCGCCTCGATGGATCACTGGGGTTTGCGCTCCCGCGGAGCGGGGCAGGATCGGGGGCGGCGCGCGGCGATCATGCGTGAGGCGGAGCGCAAGACCGCGGGCATGGAGGAGACGCTCAAGCAGGCGGCGATGAATCCGGCAATCAATCCGGAGATGACATGGATGAACGTCGACATGGTCAACGACGGCGACGGCGGCTTCCGCGAGATGCGGTCGATCGAGGAGGCGCTGCAGTACGGCGACGCCCGGGTAGCGCGGATGGTCAAGGCACCGAAGGCCGGGTCACCGAAGCCGGATGCGAAGACCAGAGATGCTCGCGAGGGCTCCGGCGAGCGGATCGGCGACACCATCGTGGGGCAGCTGCCGCTCGGAATGTGCGAACCGGACGGCACCTATTTCCAGCCTCGCGATCCGAAAACCGGCCGCGGCAAGGTGTACGCCAAGGGCTCCAAGGCCGGTGAGCCGATTATGCTTCCGCGTTATCGCGCCAAGGATATGGGCGAGGCAGTGCGATACTTCGAGGCGTTTATCTCGTTTCAGGCTGCTCTACTGCCGGGCGGCCAGGAGAGCATTCACTGCTACTCGATCCAGTTCGACGAGGGCAGACCACACATCCAGATTCTTGCTGATGTGTTCGAGCCGGATGTCTCGAAGAAGAATCCGCAGGGTCTGAAATCCGGATACCAGAGAGCTTTCGGATCGCACAGGTCGGATCGGTTGATGCAGTCGACGGATCGCCGGACCGGTACGCCGCTGTTCAATGCGGACGGGTCACCGAAGATGGCCCGAGAGGCTGGCAGCCGCAAGATGTCGCGGTATCACGACGAGCTCAAGGCCCACATGCTCGAACTCGGCTTTGACATCGAGTCCGAGATTGACGTGGACCGGCACCTGCGCCGGCTCGATCTCGCCGATTACCAGGCCCTGCTGGACGCGCAGGCGGAGCACGAGGACTTGATCGCCGAGGACCTCGCGTTCGTTGCGGCCACCGCGAGTGAGATCGAGGATCATCAGGCGGCCGCAGTTGATGCGCTGGTCTATGCGCACGAGATGGCTGCCGAGGTGGAGCGGGACGAGATGCAGCTGTCGATGCGTGAGACGGCCTGGGCCGAAGAGGCCGCCGCGATCCGCCTCGCGCTCGACGATAGGGTCGCGGAGATCGACGCCGCCACGGTCGCGCGCACCGCGGAACTGGATCAGCGCGGGGCCGCGCTCGCTGAGCTGGCTGCAGAGATTCCGCGACTCCGCGCCGCTGCCGTCGATGAGGGTCGCGCCGAAGGCCGGGCTGCCGGCCGCGCCGAGGTCCGGCAGGAGCTCGACGCCGCACTGGTGGCCAGCGATGCGGCCGAGCGTGCGCGCGTCGCCGCTGCCGAACACGAACGTCGACAGCAGGAGGCAGCCGACCGAGCCGAGGCCGATCGTGGCGCGGCGGCCGATGATCGCCGTGCTGCCGCCGCTGAACGCCAAGCCATCAGCGAAACCCTGGACCGGGTCGACGATCTGGCCAGCCGGGCTGAGCGGTGGGCGGCCTATGACCACGCCAAGGTGACCGAGGCTATCCCCGATCCGCACATGCGTGAGGCACTCGCGATGATCCCGGCCTACGAACAGACCCCGCAGGGGTTTGTGCGCGGCCCGGACGGCAAGCCGGTGCAGAGCACGGCGCTGGATGTCGCCGGGCAGCTGGCACCGGCGCTGGCCGAACGGGACCGCCAGGCTGCGGCACAGGTGCGCCGGGCCGGCCGCGACGTTCGCGCCGAACTCGAGCGGCGCGCCAACGGCGGTTCGCTCGACGACGCGCGGGCCCGCATTGAGGCCGGCGAGCAGACGATGGCGCGTCAGGACCGAGAACGCGGTCCTGATCAGTCCCATGGATTGGACCGGTGATGGCGACGGACGAGCAGAGATATGGCGCGCCGATGATCGCTACGCCTTCGGTCCGCGAGCAACTCGCCGCGGCACGCGCCACAGCTCATGGAGAACACCGCTGCGGTTGGTGCAGCGAGTTGGCCGTGATGGTCGGCACGGTGTACGACCGGCCCCCGGGCCGCGACTTTCCATTGCTGCCGTGCGACGACTACGCCTGCTGGGACCACATCCGCGACCTGACCGAGCGCATGGTGCGGCGGCGGGCCGCGCTACCGCGTTGGGTTTGAGAGCTTCCCGGCCGGCCGGTCGGGATATATAGAGAGGAAGAACCGGTGCCCGAGAACGACACTGCCGCCACTGCGCGGTTGCGTGAAGCAGAGGCCCAGGCCCAGCGAGAGGCCGAGTCACGCCGGCAACGGCGTGAGGGGCAGGACACGAGCGATGAGATCGATGAGCAGCGTGAGGTCGACCAGGCAATGCGCGCTGCCTCCGGCCAGGAGAAGCGCGACACGACCGACATCGACCAGGACCGCCTCGATGAGATGCGGGACATGCTGAGCCGCCCTGGCGGCGAGGCCGCGGTCCGCAAGAAGTTTGGTGACGGCGCGATGAACAGCCCCGAAGCCCGCCTCGTTAAGCAACAGCAGGCGACCGTGAACTCCCGTGTCCGGCAGCAGATCAAGGACGCACAGGAGGCAGTCGACGCCGATCCGGCCAAGACAGCTGCCTCTGCTGCGACGGGTGTCGACACCGACGCCATCAGTCGCATCGAGCAAGCCGAGAAGACCATGGCCGAGCAGGATCGGGCCCGGTCGCGCGGACTCGATCGGGAAAACAGCCTGTCGCGATCACGGTGAACGGAATGCAGACCCCGACACCACCAGAGCCCACACGCGCAGCGAGACCCCCGGAGATATTCTCCGGGGGTCTCGTCGTAGTCGGTGTCATCCACGTAGGTCAGTTGCGTCCAGGTCGGGCAGCCGAACACGGACGCCTGCCATGCCGCTCAGCAGGAGTCGGCCGTACCCGGGTTCGGCGACGGTGAGGTCGGCGATCGTCATCGCCTGCCCTCGCTCGCGGGCATGGCTCGCTTGCGCTCCGGTCCGGCTGGCGGTTCCGCGTTCCTCCGTTGGGGTCAGCGTGACTGCGCGTTCCATCAACTCGATCTCGTTGGCACCAATCAGGAGCAAGAAACTCGGGAACGTGTTGCGCAAGATTTCGCACGACGCATCGCTCCAGACTCGTTTGAACTGGCTTGAGTTCTGCAGCCCGCCAAGCAACCTGATCTTCCAGCCGCGCCCCTGTGAAACCCACGACTCGAACAGCCGAGCGGGCGGAGCTGCAGCGTTGGCCAACTCATCCAGGACGTACAAGATGGTGCGCAGATCGTCGTAGTGCTCGCTCCAGTGCTGCGTGATCTGAGCCAACGTAATCGACGCGGGAGGTGCTGCGGCTCCATTTGACGGCGCCACGATATACAGCGTCGCGCCACGCTCGGACAGCATTGACGGCTCGAACGGCCGGTGCCCCGTGGCGACCGTGTCCAGTGACCAGCTCGACATCGCACTCTGACAGTTCATCCCAATACTGTCGCGCTGTTTCGCATCCATGCTTCGAGCTGCGAGAAGGGATTTCACATGCCTTGATCCGAGTGTGAGGCATCGTCGGATCGCGACGCTCCAGTTCGCTGACTCCATGTCGCGAGGTTCGGGCGCTGCGGCGGCGGTAGAGTCGGCGTCGACGCCCTCCTGCGTGACGCCCACACCGGATTGCTCGACGCCCTCCATCGGATCGGCGGCGTTGGGCCCCACGTCCTCACACGCGTCCAAGGCCCACGCGACCCCGCCGCCCCATACGCGCCGTCGGGTGTACGGGTCGACGTACCAGCCACCCGCACGCAGGAAACACGCTAATCGCCTGCGCGCCAACGATTTCCAAAATGAGGAGTCGCCGCCGCCTCCACCGTCGCCGCCGTCACCCATCTCGAGTAGCAGATCAGCAAGCTGGATAGCATCGTCGTCGCAGGTTAAGGCGGCGCACGGATCTGCGGAGACGGGGATGGCGTCGATGTCCCGCAACTCGCTGGGGCGTACTCGTCCCGCCAAATCCATGACGTAGACAGGGCCGTACTTGCTCCGACGTTCGATCGTGAGCTCGCACAGGTCGCCCTTGGAACTCATAGCCACGACTGGCCGCGGCCCCCAGGCCAGCACATTGGGTGCCAAAATCGAACGAGTTTTCGAAGCTCCTGTCTCGCCCGCCACCAGAACGTGTGGTGGACCCGCGGCGAGGTCGCCGTCCTGTTTTCCCCTGTTGCGCCAATCACGCACCACCGATTGGCCATCAGGCAGGTCGATGATGCCGACGTACGGCGCGTCGGGGAGCGCTGGTGGCTTCGCCGAGACGGAGCCGTTCCGGTTCAAGATTCCCATGTCATCTCTCCTTGGTATCCGCGTGCCCCGGCGTCGCTGCCCACCGTGCCGCGATAGCGGTGGCGCCCGCTACGGACGCACGCTCGGCGGCTTGATCGCGCGCCTCGTCGACGAGGGCCGCGAGATCGTCGGGGCCGATAGATGCGGCCGCCCACAACAACAGCGCCCTTGCCAACAACCCGGGCGTGATGCCGTGCTCGCGCGCCAGTTCGCGGAGTTCGTCGAGCTCGCCGACAGTCAGTGGCACCCCCTGCCTGGTGGTCAGTGAGTCCGACATTGGTTATCTCCCTTGGTTATTCGAGACTCTCGAATCATGCTGTCTACCTGCGACTTTCGGTCTGCCGATCCCTGGAATGTAGTTATTCCGGTGCGTTATTCCGTTGTGCTGCAACACATTTGAACCTTGCGGTGCGTCACGTGTTGAGCGTAGCGTAACCGGCAATAGCGGTACAGCCACAGGAATTGGAAGGAGGCAGACATGGCGCAAGGGACACAGAGCCGCAGCATCATCGGGATGATCGTCAACGCCAAAACCATTGTCGCCGCAGTCATTTTCGTCGCTGGCGCATTTGTTGGCGGCGGCCTGGTCGGTGACGAGAGCGGCAAGGACGCGGACCGGCAGCGAGCCACGATTGAGCACTGCTTGCCGCTTCAGACGGCCGGTCAGCTGGCCGCGTGCCTCGAGGGGAAGCTGCAGTGAAGGCCACTCGCTACGAGCGCGAACGGGCGAGCTGGCTCGCTCGTCACTCGAAGGACGGCAGCGTACTCCGCCGCCACTCGCAGCTGCTCGATCGACAGGCACGCCGAGCCGAGCTGGATGGCGCGGGCGTCGCACAGCCCGCGGGTCAGGACGAGGTGGAGCGTCACTGGCTGAGAACGCATCTTTTCGGCGACGCTTACTCGAGCAACAAGATGCTCTTCGCCGTGATCATCGCAATCGTCGCGGCAGTGACCGTGCTACCCGGCCTGGTCATCGGTGCGGGGATCTACAGAATGCTCTGGTTGCTCTCGCCGCGAATCACCCGGCCACGGATGTGGCCCGGTGTCGCGGCAGGTATGGCAGGTGCGGCTGCGGTACTCGTCGTCATGTTGTGGATGGCGGACGTGCCGATGCGCTACATCAAGATTCACCTGGATCGTTACTTCCCGTCGAACTTCTTCGAATGGAACTCGATCTCGTCATGGGGGTGGCAGGTCGTCGTCGCCCTGCTGCTCGCGACTTGGCTGATCTGGTCGTGGGGGTGGGCCGGGGTGCCGCGCAAGAAGCTGGTCGCCGCCAAACAGCTCCCCGACGGCTCGTGGGAGCGAGTCCCCGACAAGGACCTCGTCCGCCTCGATCCCGGCGTCGATCCGGACGAGGAAGAAGAAGTACGACCCGAGCCGCAGCGCCAGCTTGAGGCCCCGAAGCCCAAACCCGCGCCCGTCGAACCAACTCCGATCACGGTGCCGAAGCTGCCGGAACTGACACCTGATGAGATCGCGGCCCAGGAGATGGCGATGACCGAGACATTCGGCTTCGGTGACGACGCCGAGCCGGAGTTTGATCATGACGACGAGAAGGACGAAATCCAATGACTGACAGCATGATTACCGACAAGGCCACCGACACCGCAGCCATCGACGATCTCGCCGCCCTGCAGCTCGCGTTCCATTTCCTCGACACCGACGTCGACGACGAAGACGACGAGGTCATCCAATGACCCGCGGACACCTCGTCGGCATCACAGCCCTCCTCGTCGTCCTCAGCCTCCTCGCCCTGATCATCACCGGCGCCGTTCTCGGCGGCGGGTGGCGATGGGCCGGGGCGGGCGCGGGGGCGACATGTGCGGCGGTGATGGTCATCGGGGTTGTGGCGGGCGGACGAGACAGCAAGGGAGACAGCTGATATGACGAACCAACAGCCAGTCAACGTCCACATTCAGACCGGCACAGGCGAGGTACTGCGCATCGTCGGAACCATCATGGGTTTTGGCGGGATCGGGATGATGGCCTGGGCTTTTGGCCAAGGCTCATGGGCACCGTACGTCAGCGTCGGGGCGACTGCCGCGCTGGTGTTTTTCATTCGACAGCTCTGGGGGCGGCAGCTGATCGGGCTGCCGACTCGCTCTGCCACCGGAAGCGACGGTTGGGTGGTCGCCGACGCCATGTCGGGCGCGGCGCAGGGCCGTCTCGCTCGGACCAAACTCCCCACGCTACTCGCGATCTCGGTCCTGTACGGCGGTGCGTTCCTCGCGGCGCGAGAGCTGATCGCGGTGGGGTTGCGACCGATCACCGGGGGACCGGTCGCCGGTTACGCCAGCATCGCGATCACTGCGGCGCTTACCTTCTTCGTCGGCCAGATACTCCGCCGTGCTCGCACCACCGGGGCCGCCACTCAGGCGCCCGCCTGGGCGGCTGTGATGGCAGGTCGCGAGGACCAAGGTGATGAGGAGTTCGTGCTGGCCGTCGCCCGGTGGGTGGCCCAGGCGGCCACTGCCTACCTGCAGCGGTGCAACGTCGCGATCCTGGCTGTGGTCTCGATCGGATACGGAGTCGGCTTCTTGGGCGTGCGGCAGGCGATTTCGATCGGCCTGCACATCTTCGCGAACCTATACATCGCTGCTGGTGTTTCGCTTTTGCTGGGATCGGTGGTGGTCATGCCGGCGCTGTGGCCCAACATGATCGCGAGCCTGCGGCGCAACGGCGTGATCCGTTCGGCTCAGCCTGCGGCGGTGGCGGTACAGCAACCGTCCGCACCTGCACCAGCGCCCACGCTGGCACCGGTCGTCGAGCCTCCGCTTGCCCCCACACCTACAACCACGCCGAAGGCCGTCGAACACCCGGCCGCACCCGCTCCCGCCGCCGCACCCAAGAAGGTCCGCCGGGTCCGCAAGGTCGAACAGCCCACGCAGGTGACGGTCGTGCGCAAGACCGGGAAGAAGGAGAACTCCGATGTCCAAGCATGAGTTTCGCGATGAGGATGGCAATGTCATTGATCCGAGTGAGATCGAGAGCGGTGGCTATGAGGTAGTCGATGGCGCTCCTGCCGTCGAGCAAGCACCCGCACCGAAGCGCAAGCGCGGCAAGGTCGTCGCGGCCAGCGCCGCGGTCATCGCCCTGCTCGCAGGTGGGGGCGGCGCCGCCTACGTCCTGACCAGCGGCCACGGTGGCGGCCCGGCACCCGTGGCAGCACCGTCGTCGAGCGCGTCGGTGGTGGCTCCGTCATCGTCGACACTGGCCTCGAGCAGCCCGTCGAGCTCGGCACCCGCGGCCAACGGCGTCAACGCGACCCCGCTGCCGCTCCACGCGTGCCTGCTGGGGGAGGCCGACGGTGTCAACAGCGCGCAATGGCCGGCTGGTACCCCGCGCCCGAGCCTGGCAATGAAAGTAGTTGACAGCGTGGAACTGCCGCCGACATTTACCGGCCTTGCCAGCTCCCAGAAGTCCGACGCCGAGCACCGAGTCCAGATCCTGCAAACAGCCCCGGATGCACTCGGCATCTACTGGGACCAGCGGGATTCCGGACTCGGACCCGCGTGGTGGAAGGTGAGCGTCGAGACTCGCACCGGTCGCCCTGTCGTCGCTGGCGAGGGTGCGGGCACCGGCAACGACCGAGACTTCCCGGGTGCGTGCACGCGCACCTTCGAGAGCGGCACTTATCTCGTTGTGGGGCGTGGCATCCCCGGTGGCGCACAGGCTCAGCAACCGGGTCAGATCGCGCTGTCTGCGCTGAAGGTTGACGCATCGTCGCTGCAACCAGACGCGCCGCAGATTGTTTGGGCGGTCGCGGGTAACCGGCTGCTCAAGACTGAGTTGGTAAGGACCGGCACTGGTGCTGTGAGCGATCCCGAGTCGAGCGTATCCGCGTCGACCAGCCCCGAGCCCGGGGATGGTGCGCCATGAGCGACGAAGAGGTTTTCATCGACGAAGACGGCAACGTCGTCGATCCGGCTGAACTCGCGGCCGGTGAGTACGAGGTCGTCGACGATGCCGCCGGCACGGTGTCAAATCATCCTGCTGCACAGCTGATGACGGAAGTTCCGACATCGACCGGCCCGACGCCGAAAGCGCCGAAAGCTCTGCTCGCTGTCGGTGCAGCAGTTGTGGCGCTGGTCCTCGGCGGCGTGGTCTACGGCGCCCATTCGATCGGTAGCCAGAACACAGCGGGCGACATCAAGTCAGCCGCACAAGGCAAGAAGAATGAAATCGAGTCTTCCTACCGCAACGAGTCGTCGTCGGTGCGAGGCGGCGCCGAGGCCGAGCGCGCCGGGATCATGCCGGTCACCGCGTGTGGTGGCTACACCGGTTCGGGCTTGGCCGCGGCAGCGTGGACTGGTGATCAGCGGCCGTCGATGCGGCTGAAGATCACGAGCATTACCGACCTCCCTTCCGGATTCCGAGATCGGGCCGGTGATCTCCTGAAAGATGGCGCATCGCAGCCCTCACCGATCTCGACCTGGGCAGACCCTTCACAGGGTGCAGGGCCTGACGGCGGTACCGGCCCCCGCGTAGTGCTCTTGCAGCTGACCACGGATCAGATCGGTGCTTACACCGGCAGCGGAGGTGCGACTGAACAAGGCGGGAGCTGGTGGAAGGCAACGGCTTCCACCTCCCCGGTGCGCATCGCCGGTGAAGGCCCGGGCACCGGCACCGATCAGCCGATGCGCGGTGCGTGTCGGACCGACTTCCAGCCTGGCGATTACAACGTCGCCAGCAACGGCTCGACCGGCGATCGCACCCGACTCGCGGCGGTCATCGCCAGTGGTGAGTCGAAGAGCACGACCGCCTGGGCCATCGTCGGCACCAAGTTGGCCCAACTGACCCTCGAGCACGACGGCTCTGCCAGCTCGAGTCCTGCACCTACCCCCGAGAACTGAAGGAGCACAACACCCCATGAACACGAAATCACGCATCGTCGCCAGCACCGTCGCCGTCTCGGCAGCAGTCGGTCTGGCCACCCTCGGCGTCGGCCACGCCAGCGCTGCGATCCCAGACGGCCGATACATCCTGACGAGCACAGCCGGCGCCCACGCCCCCGCCACCGTGCACGCTGGCCATCTCAGCTACCTCGGCGAGGACCTGCCGCTGGTCCAGACGCCGGGCGGCGCGACGGTCGAGGCGGCGGGGTCGGCGATCACCTACAGACTCACCAAGCGGGGCCGTGCGTACAGCGGCCCGTCCACCGTCCTCGGAGTGCCGACGGGGGTGACCATCACACTGACACCGCGGTAGGAGCGAACGAAATAAGCAGCTAGACAACGTAATTCGACAATGCAAGCATCGAAACTAGGAGCCAAGATGAACAACAAGATCAAGACCGCAACCGTCGCACTCGCCGGAGCCGCTGCCATCGCCGGTCTCGGCGCTCTGGGCACGGGCACCGCCGCCGCCGATGTGCCAGCCGCCGGCAACTACACGCTGACCATCGATGGCAAGAGCCTGCCCGTCGCCGCGCACGAAGAGCCCGGCGACATCACGCGCCTCGTCGTCACAGGCGGGCCCCAGAAGGGTGCGGTTTACTCCGCGGTCGAATCCGCACCGGTCGGCCCGGGCCAGATCGATGCCTACGGCGCGGGTCTGCACATCGGCCCCGCTGGCCCGCTGACGGGTGGACCCACCATCGGCCGGGAGACCGTGCTCCACCCGGTCGGAGGCGGCGCGTGGCGCGGTGAGGATCGCATCGTCAACATCGTCATCCCAGGCACGTCGGCCACACTGACGCCACGGTGACACCTGGTGCAACGGGATTGCGAGAGCCCCGAGTCGGAACTTCCGACTCGGGGCTCTTGTTTTGTCGACTAGGCTCAAGACACTCCTGCGTGGACCCTCCGGGCCGCGAAAACTCGATACCCCCGACGCCATCACGGCGTCGGGTGCGAGCATGCGCAGACCACGAGGAGCCACATGGACCGGAACTACGACCCTGACTTCGACGCTCTCGTTCGCAACGTCGCCGGTACGAGCCAGACGCCGGCTCGCTACCTCGCCGACGAAGTAGAGGCCATCGCCAATGAGCTCGGCGTGACGTACGCGGTGAGGGACTACTTCGTCGGCCGCGACGGTAGAGAAGCGCGCGCCGACATCATCGTCGGCGATCCGGCCTCACCCGCCGTCGTCGTGGCGGTGGCTGGCTTCGACGCCCCTGGCTGGACCCTGACGTACGCGCAGCAGGAGATCACCACGATGGCCCGGGTACATCTGCCGACGACGGCGGCACTGGTGGTGATCGATGGCGCCGGTTGGGCGCGACGCCCCGGCGAGCTGCGCCGAGTACACCGGCTGCACGCGGATGGCCACATCGACGGTCTCTACACAGGATCCTCACTCGACCAGTTCCGCGATCAACTCCGGCAGGTCTCGTGACCACCCGAACCTGGCATCCACAGGTGCGACTCGCACGGGGATTCTCCGTCGACGAGCAGATGGTGGACATCATCGAGATGTGCTTCGATCATGGCTGGATCACAAGGTTCTCGTGCCAGGGCGGTGACGAGATGTGGGAGCGCAAAGTGAGCTGCCCCGCCTACATCGCCTTTGCCCGCCAGGACCATCTGGCCTTCGTTGACCATGTGGCACAACACGTTCCACCGGATTCGCTCGAGGTACACGGCGGCAGTGTGTCGGCCGTGTATTTCGAGCCGCGACTGATCCCACTGGTCGAGCGAGCATTGGCGCGGCCGTGATCCCGCTCGACATCACTGCATTCCTGGCCGAGGTGCGGTCGGCGTCACAGCTCGCCGACCGCGACCTCGAGGCAGAGGTCGCGGGAATTGTCCGTGACCTGGGGCTGCCGCACGTTGTGGGCGGTGTGTTCGCCGGCTCGGGTGGCAGCGCCCCGGCCAGTGTCGTCGTCACCGCACGCGGGGTGCCGTTTCTCGCCGTGACCGTGTGCAGGGAACCGGAACCCGTCGAGACGCTGGCCGCCGTGGTGTCGATGTCGCAGGTGGTGTTGGTCGTCGTCGACGCTGCCAACTGGCGATCCAGCTGGCCTGCGCTGCGACGGGTGCACCAGCTGTGGGAGCGCCGGATGATCGCCGGCGTCTACACAGCGCTGAGCATGGACGAGTTCCGCAGCGACGCGGCACGATTCACCGTGCTGCGTCGGATCCCGTCCGAACGACGCACGATCGGGCTCTGACCGACGAAATAGTCTCTCTACCAGTTACTTCGGTTCGCAACGGCTGACGTCGGCGGACTGCCCCAGCTTGATCCAGTCGTCGGAAGCGTAGAGCGTCGCGTGGTACAGCTTTGTGCCGCCGAGCAGGAGCACCCACAGCTTCGTGTCATCAAACTGGTCGCGGAGAATACTGATCGCGGCGTTCGCGTTCTTCGCCGTCCCATGTGCCGCGGCGGGAATGTCGATGCCGCTCTTGGCCTCGATTCGGTAGTAGCCGTAGTCATTGGACGTAGCCTCTGCGGCGGGCTGGGTACCGAAACTCTGGCCGCTGTAGGTCGTGGTCGAAACCACCCGGCCTGACGGGTCGAAGATGGTGAGGGTTTCGTTCGCGGGCGCGTTCACGGCGTTGGCCCCGAGTCTGCCCGCACCGACGCCGATATTCTTGTCGGCGTACTGAGTCAGCCGGACTGCGTCGATCGGGTCGGACAAGTCAGTGATCTGTGTGACCAATGACGATAACTGCGGTGGGAGGTCGTACGCCTCTGTCAGCATCACAACTCGCGTCGGCTGCCTGGACCCGTTGCGGGTCCAGGTTTCATCCCACTTGGCTTGGCGCAGACCGTCGATGTTCTTATACCTGCTGCTGGTCTCGTCGACCCAGCACCTGAACGCTGAGCTCTGTCCCGCACCCGGGTTGGCGGCATTCGTTGTGGTCTTGTCGTCACCACCACCGTTCACCAGCGCAACGATGATGCCTACCAGCGCGATAACAACCACGACCACGGTGATCGCGACGAGTGCAGCGACGGGCTTTGACAGCACTCGGCGCGGCGCGGTGGGTGCGGGCCTCCCGGATAGCTGAGCCAGAGTCTGTTCCGTGATCTCAGGCGCGCTCGGATCATCAAGCTGCCGGTCGTACCGAGCGCGACGTTGCGGGTCGCCGAGAATGACACGCGCAGTCTCAATCCTGCTGCGCATCACGGTGTCCCGTGGATCGGTGCGGGCCAACTCGCTGGTCAGCTGCGCGGCTAGAGACTCTGGCGACTGTCTCCGGTCGAGCTTGTGTATCAGGTACAGATCTATAGAGTCGGGCATGGTGTTGTCGTCCCCTCGTGTCGTGAGGGGGAGAGTGCGGGGTCAGTCTCTGGGCTCGAGCGTCTTGGCCGCTGCCGGGTCGGATTCGACCGCGGCCCATAGTTCTGACGGCTTGATCCCGAGAGCCCGGCATAGCGGGAACACGCGGTCCGACGACAGCGATGCCTCGCCGGATTCCAACCGCATGATCGCGGACCGGGACAATCCGGCCCGCTCAGCGAGTTCGGCCTGTGTGAGGCCCGCCCGCTTACGCGCGTCGATGACAGCGTTTGCCAGCGCCTCACGCTGCACGCGTCTGTCCTCCAGATCGCGCTCGCTGAACTGCGTCCTCGGTGCCGGCACCAGGCCAGTTTTCCATGCGCATGCCGCCGAACCCCCGCATCCTCTCCCTCGGGTGGTGATGATGTGTCTGCAATGTCGCCCTAGAGCGACATGCTCACCATACGGGGAGCGGGACAGAGTGCGACCGCGCCGCACCGAGTTCATTTGGCTGAACGAGCGGGGTCAGTTGTTTCCGACCGCTACTCAGCCGAAGTCCCATTAGCCTTGGGACCGTGGGGAAGAACAGCAAGCAACGTCGGGATCGAAAGAAGCGTGCGCGGAAAAGGCCGGAGGCACCTGGTGTCGGGAAGCGCTCTGAGGGTGCTCACGCGGTGAATGAGTCGGATGGGCCACGGGAGCGACACTTACGATTTGCGCGCCAACTCGTCGGAGATGGATTCACGTTCGCGCGGATGGAATCGGGTCAGCAGAGCGACGTCGAGGCCTTGGTGCGTGAGAACATTCACGGCGTTGGTTCGACTTGGACTATGCCCGAGGGGGATGGTTGTGCGGTGGCGCTTGCCCAGGATGGCACGATCGCCGGATGCCTGGTGATGGGGCTGGGTCAGGTAGGGGATGACTTCCTGGCGATCATCCAACACCTTGTCGTGGACCCTGAGTTTCGAGGTCGAGGAATCGGCACGGTCCTACTCGGAATCGCTCCGCAATTGGTCAGGCAATTCAACGGAGGTGCTACCGCCCACTGGCTGGGTCAGTGCGAGGAATCGATGCGCTCGTTCTATGCGGCGGCGGGGTTCACGGCACTCCAGCCCGATGAGCCGATAAGCCTTCCGTTCGCCAAGGGGTTGGTGGGCAACGGCAATCCTGAGTACAACTGTTGGTTCTACAGTCAGCGATGAGCCGGGCCGTCCTCGGTTGGGTGTAGCTGGGCGTCAACGTCCGGGACGGCTGAAGCCGATGCCGTGCGGAACCGCGCGGGCCGCTTCGGGGTGGTTCCACCGGTACGCGTCAGTCACATCCTGAAGCTGATGCTCAGGCCGGTTCGGATCGCGGTAGCGGGTGTCATTGACCAGCTTTCGATACTTCTCGGCGTCGGTTCGGGTCGCGGCGCGCCCGGCCTCGGTATCCGCGATGTCGGCGCTCAGGTCACGCGCGGTGCCCTCGGCAGCCTCGGTGAGCTTCTCGCCCTCGTAGATCAGGTCAAGCCAGTACTTCTGGTTCATGCTCGGTGATGCTACTGGTGGCGGGTTGTCGAGTGTCGGTTTCGTCGACCGGGCTGCGACCGCTGCCCCACATCCACGCGAGGATGTCGAACACCCTGATGGCGCTGATGTCGTCGCCGACGTCTGCCTTGTCCCGCAACGCGATCAGATGGCTGTGCAGCCGGCGGTCGTCGGCGTTGAGCGCGGCCCGCAGGTTGCGGTAGAAGCTGTGCTTGCCCGGGACGTGGCCGACAGCCGTGGTGACCACCGAGTCGATGACGGGCAGCAAGTGAGGTCGCTTGCGCGCCAACAGCTTGCTGGTCTTGGTACGCCCGACGTCGTGGTTCTGACGGACCTGCGACCACAGCGCCTCGGCCTTCTCGAGTACCTCGTCGCTGGCGTCGACGAGTTCGATGTCGGTGGGGATCTGACGCAGCAGCGTGCTCAGGCCGTTGCGGTAGTCCAGGTCGCGGTCGCCGAGAATCCGCAGCGAGGTTTGGCCGGGAATGTTGACGCTGAGCAGCGTCACCGCCACGAGGTCGTCACTGGTGAACTCGTTGGTGACCCCAACTCGGTCGCCGCCGCCGGCGAACCGCTCGAACCGCGACCCGGAGAACTCGGGCACACCGTCGACGCCGACGGCGAAGTATCGGCGCAGGGCGTCGATCGCGATGCCGGCGTGTTCGGGATCAAGGATGGGCGGCAGTCGGAAACCGTCGATGGTCATTCGGGGAACCTACCGACGACACTCGCGGACCAACACCAGAATGCGAATGTGACCACAATCACTTAGTGGACCCTCAGCAGCCATCCGAAGGCTGCTTTCGTGAGCATAACTACAGGTCGGGAGCGTGTCCGGATTAGGACTGTGGTCCGCTTCGCTCGCATCGTGTCGAATCTCCGTAACCGGGTGTTGCGAACCTGAGAGGCGCCTGACAGTCTGCCTCGGCAGCGAATGAGCGTTCGCGGTCTGTAGCGGTGTCGGGGGACGCCCACCCATGTCGTGGGTGTGGCGTGACGCCCCGTCTGGTTCCACACGTGGATGTGTGGCGGAAGGTGGGTTCGGATGGTTCGTCGACTGGGAATGTCATTGGCGGCGTTGGCAACTGCTGTGTCGGCACTGACCGTCGGTGCGGGGGTGGGGCAGGCGACGCCGACACCGTTGGCCTCCAAGCACGATCATCTGGTCACCGACGACAAGTGGACGTTGGACCTGAACGCCTCGGAGCTTGTGGTCAACCCGATGAGCAACTTGGCCAACAGCGCCGCCTCCCGCGAGGGCTGGGTGTCATCGAAGGTCAACGCCACCATCTCGGGCAAGGGCACCCAGCCGGTGCAGTCGGCAATCCTCGAACAATTCCTGGTCATCGGCTGTCAGGTCGACGTCACCGACGGCGCCACCCTCGGATTGGGGTTTTCGGTCGGTCCGAACGTGGGTGTGACGATTAGCGGCGTGCCTGGCGCCACTCTCGGTGCGTCGGCGTCGGTGTCGCCGAGCATTTCCACCCAGATCAAGCCGGGCAAGATTTCTGAAATCTCGTTGGGTAAGAAGCAGTTGCAGACCAACCGCGCCTCGGTGCGCGTCAAACGCGCCCGCGTGTCGGTCGATGGCTGTCTGGGACCGACCACGGTGCGCATCATCGCGCGGCTGTCGGTGTCCACACCCACTGCCGACGACACGATCAACGTGTTCTCCGCCCGGATGTGGCTGTAATTCGATGGGAGCGAAGATGAACGCGGATCACAGCATGGCGTCGACATCGAGGGGCAGGCTCACTGCTGCCTTATCGGCCGTCGCGGCGACTGTTGTCGGGATCGTGGTTGCAGCTACTGCGCTGACCACTGGTGGCGCTGGCGCGGAGACCCCGGCCGAACGGTGCGCCCGAGAAACCGCGACCTACAACCAAGCGTGGAAGCAAGCCTGGGTCGCCGCGCACCCCGGCTCAACGATTGACGACGCGCCCGCGCCCACGCCTCCTTACATATGCCATGATCCCGGCACTCCTACCTCGAGCGCTCCGTCGATGCCGTCTGTCACCGCGCCGAGTATCCCGACGACCTCATCGCCTGGACAGGGCGTGCAGCCCACAGCGCACGCACCAACGGACATCCCCGCTCCCGGAACGACTCCAATCGTGCCCGTGCCTGGCGGGTCAGCTCAAGAGGAACCGGAGAGCTCGCGCGCCGAAACTGTGACGATCCCGATTGGCAGCACCGGACAGTGGATCAAGTTGCGCTTACCAGGTGGCATGCCGGGAGTAGCCTTCGCTCGCACCGATCGGGGTAGAGCGCTCCAGCAGCTATCTATCCGACGACAGCCCGGAACGTCACCCGTTCAGATACCAATCGAATCATCAATACCTGCTGGCTCGTTCTGGCAGAAACTCGACGGCCAGCGCACAGCACTGATGGGACCTGGCAATGTCATGCTGACGATGCTACTCACCGATGGTTTCGATCTCGGAGTAAGGGGCAAGGATCTTGCTGCCGTATTTAAAGGCACTTCCAGTATTGGGACATTGTTGTCCCAGTCGCGGAACCCTGCGGATGCGAACGGGTGCACATGGACTAATGGTGGTGCGCTTTCAACAAACTGCGTGAATGTGACAGGCAGCGGCACCCACATCGACTCTATCCAAGGGCAGATTGGCCCAAGCGCCACACGGTCCCTCGGTTCGAACATGTGCGATGGAGAGGTCGAGTTTTCTTGGTACGACGGAAACGGGAATCGCCAACAACGGACCAAAGGGACGCCCGGTTGTACCCCAGTCGTACCAGGTATGCTCTGGTCGCAGACCCTGAACGTTGATGCGGACGCCAAGGACGGCTCGCAAGTGTGCACGCGTAGCCGGAGTAATTTAACTCAGGGCTCGTGGTCGCCATACGCCTGCGAAACGGTCAAGAGCTGATCGATGAAGTTTGAATCGAAGAAGAGCCTTGTTGGGTTCTCAATTGTCCGTGTTGCGGCCGGACTCTACATAGCGCTGTACCCCATCAAGAGCTGGGTCGGGCTGTTTCGAGGCACGGTCGAGGTGTCCGCCTTTTCGGTGATGTATCTTGTCGCGACGCTAGTTGTCGGAATATGGATAGCTGCACTGGGCGTGCGCGGTCTTCGTAATCTCAGAAAAGATGTTTAATCGTGAAGTTGTTGCTCACGCCTGCGGTCCACCTGGCTGCGATAGTGACAATCCTTTTCGTCATTGCCACGGTGTTCGCTCTGGTCTCGTTCGGAGTGGTTTTCTGGTGGCAGCCGCTGAGCGCGATCGTGTTCGGCGGAGTCTGGTACGGACTGTCTCGCCTTCGCGCGAGGACCAAGACCCGGACCGAAGGAAGTCGTTGACGTGATCGCATGGTTGGCCCTGCTGCGGCCCGCGGACTCGTTGGAGAGCGGCACCCTGGCCGAGGCGGTGGTGCACGCAGTCTCGACGGTCGGTGGCGTCGACTTCCACGAGGTCGTCGCTCGGGGTCGCGTAGCTGTGGAACCTGGGATCCGTTGCGACATCTACGAGTTGCCGACCAACGACCTCGATGACCTGGCGGGACTCGCCGGCACCGACGTCGGTACGGCGTCGGTGTACGACGTTCGCCGGTTCACCTATCGGCCGGGTATTTCGCTCGAGGAGGTGCGCGCGGCCGAGGAGGCACTCGGTGAGCCGTTGCCGCCGCGGTGGGTCACCTACCTGACGGGGTCGAGTGTGCTCGAGTTCGTCGAGGGCGAGGAGTACCTGCATCTCTACTCGCCCGCCGACATCGCCGATGTGACCAACGCCTACTACGAGTGGGTGCCGCGGATCGGTGCGGCGATGATCGCTGACGACGGCGGTTCGGGGCGGCTCATGCTGGATACGCGCGTCGGCGACGGCAGCCCGGTCGTGTACTTCTACCCCGGTGGCGATGACGGGTGGGGGGGCACCACCGTGCAGGCCGACAGCATCGACGCCTTCATCCTATCGGCGGAGGCGGGCACGTTCGAGATCGTCTTCGACGACGCACCGGAGTACCGACCGCGCCTGTAGTTGGCTCGATGATCCGGACTTCTCACGCTGACGCGGTGCTCTCAGCGATCACCCGGTGCACAGTCCCCACCGAGACACCGACCCCAGCCGCGATCTCGCGGATCGACTCGTCGCGGTCGCGGCGGGCGAGGATTGCCGCGCGCTTGTCGTCGTCGACGACGCTGGGCCGGCCACCGACCTTGCCGCGCCGGCGGGCGGCCTCCAGGCCGTTGCGGGTCTTGCGGCTGATGTCGCGACGGCGGTCCTCGGCCAGCGCGAGCGCCAGGTCCAGAACCAGTGACCGCTCGGTGTGCTCGCCGGCGGCGACGCCCTCGAGAACCTTGACGCCGATGCCGCGCTCGAACAGGTCGGTGAGCACGACCAGCCCCTCGAGCAGGTTGCGGCCGAGACGGTCGACCTCCTGCACAGTGAGCAGGTCGTTGGGGCGCAGGTAGTCCAGCGCGGCTTTGAGGCCCGGCCGGTCGTCGACGCCGAGCTTGCCGGAAACCTTCTCCTCGAACACCTTCACGCACAGCGGATCAAGCGCGTCATGCTGCCGACGCGTCTCCTGCTTGTCTGTGCTCACCCGCACCAATCCGACGAGCGACACGGTGGCCACCTCCGTTCAGCAAACGTGTTCGCAATCCTGCGCCCAGGTTACCATTTATTGAACGGGTTGTTGAACATTTCGGCCCAGGGGCGCGCCCCGAGGGGCAGCGGTGTTCGCGCTGTTCGACCAATGACCGTTTGTTGAACGAAAAGCTACGGTCGTCGCTCGTCGACGGTCGCAGCGGAGTGGTCGTGGGTTTAGATCCGGCGGTGCGAGGACTTGCTTCGGTTCCTTGCGGAGCACGAGGGTCGTCCCGCCCTTTTACTCGGCCCCGAACTCCCAGCGGTACTGCAGCGCCGTGAGGGTGCCGGTGTCAGGCTCGAACGGCATGATCAGCGTCTCTCCCTCGTCTTGGTCGATCCCGCCGTCGTCGGTGAATCGCATACCCGACCAGATGCCGATCATGCACTCGCCGGCGTGCCGACGCGCGTGCTCGATTTCGCCGCGCGTCAGGAACACAGATTCGCCACCGCCTTGCGTGCCCTTCGCCTCGAGGTAGAGCGTCTGGCCGTCTCTGGTGGCGATGGCGTCGTAAGGGCCGGAGTACCTGGTGTCGCGAACCGTCCAGCCGTCGTCACGGTAGTGCTGCATCAACCAGTTCTGTGCCGCGTCCTCGATGGCCTTTCGCCGCGCCGCGTTGGCGAGGAATCCCTGGCCAGGGCTCGATGCCTGATTCGCGCTGACGTGTTCGGTCCAGAGTGTTTCGAGGTCGTCGACGATGTCGGAGCGGATTTGCGTTCCACTCGCCATGGGCGCCCAGTTCTGTGCTGGGAAAGTCGCTTTCAAATCATCTGTGGGCAGGAGATCTTCGATCTCGACGAGTCGATCCCAAATGACGCCGACATAGTTGGCCGGGTTGCCGCTCCCATCCCAGTGCGCGTCGGTGTGGATGATCTCCCCGATGGAGCCGGCGTCGCCGGTGAAATCAACTGCTTCACCGCTGCCGACGATGCCGCGACCATGATTGCCCTGGCGCAGCATGAACACCAGGTCGCCGGGGTAGATGCCAGAGGTTCGGCGGCCGGTCGACCAGTTTTTATCGGCCGTGCCGTCGCTCTCAGTGGCCAGCACACACTGCCCATAGTCCGACCACGGGTAGTTGTCGGGGTTCCAGGTCAGCAGGAACGCACGTCTCTTGCCTCCGCTACTCTGTCGCTCTTGGTCCATGACGCACAGTCTCGCAGACACAGACGACGACGCGTACTGACGACCGTTCTGTGGGCAATCGAGACCTCTCCTTGCTGGTAGCGAAGATGAGACTCATCGAGCGATACGATCCGGTCGGATAGTTGCTATAGGTTTCTCTCATGACCAGCGAAAAACAGGTGGAGCCGGCCACAAAGTTCGAGCAGGTCCTGCGCGCATCGGCGCAGATGCCTGGGGTACGGATCAACAGGACCAAGTACCTGCGAAGTGAGCTCAAGCGGTTCTGCTCTGACGAACAGATCGACCAGGCAGTGGCCACGAGTCCCGCTGAGGCTGGTGTGCCGATCGATGTCGTGAATCGAATCGCCAACAGCGTGATCAAGAACGAGACCGGCAGGGTGACGGCCATTTCTGCTGCTGCCGGTGTACCAGGCGGTTTCGCGGCATTCGGCACCGTGCCGGCCGACATCGCGCAGTACTACGGCCATGTGCTCCGCGTCGTCCAGAAGCTGGCCTACATCTACAGCTGGCCGGAGCTCTTCGCAGAGGAAGGCGACGGTCTGGACGCGGCGACAGAGAGCATGCTGACCCTGTTCATCGGCGTCATGTTCGGTGTGAACGCCGCCCAGGCTGGGGTATCACAGGTATCTGCACTCATCGCCAAACAGGTCGCCAAACAACTTCCGAGGCAAGCGCTGACCAAAGGCACGGTCTATCCGGCGGTAAAGAAGGTCGCGACACTCATGGGAGTCCGCATGACAACGCAGATATTCGCAAAGGGTGCGGCGAAGATCGTGCCGCTAGTGGGGGCGGCAGTCTCGGGTGGACTGACTTTCGCGACTTTCATGCCGATGTCGAAACGGCTGCAGAAGCATCTGGCGAGCCTGCCGCTGACCAACCCCAGCCACGGCGCACCGAAGGCCACGGTGGATTGATGTCATAACCGCGCCTTGTCCGCCACGAGAGCGCGCAGCGCTTCGACACACTCAGCCTCAGTGATCGGCATCCGCGTGAACACGACCTGATGTCCGAGCTCGGTGCGCCACGGGCCTCGTGTTTCGGCGTAGGCGTCGGTGGTCTGCTCGGGGAACCGCACATAGGCGAGGGCTCCCAATGGTGGGGTGCCAGTGCTGTGCGCGGTGAGGTACGCGTTGAGTTGGTAGAGGTCCTCGCGATCGACTCCCCGTGGATCAGCCAGCGGCTTGTACTTGGCATCGATGATCGCTACCGGGCGCTCGACTGGTCCCACGACGATGTCCGGGTAGAGGCGGCCGAGACCGGAGTGGGGGTAATGCTGGCTACGTAGTAGAGGATGTCCCGCATCCAGGGCTGTACCGTGCGTGACGTTGGCGGCGCCGAAAGCTCTTCTTGCGCAATGCAGCAAGAACAACTCCCACAGCTCTGCGACGTCGATGAGCAGGCCGTCGGCAGAGTTGCCGGTCGCTCGTGACCGGAGCCCCTGGTGCTTGGCGATCTGGTGGGATAGCTCGGCGACACGCTTGTACGGCATGGCGATCGGGGTGTACCGGACTTGTGAGAGTTCCCGTCTGGCGGGCAACTTTGGTCGGAAACCGACCGCCGCGCGCAGCCTTGGCATGATCTCCTCGACCCGATCTCCCCGCCAGTCGCTGCGGCGCATCAAGCCGTCCAGGGTCCGATCAGCGACGACGATGGTTCTGGCGATCGGGTTAGCGATGTTCTTGGGGCGGTTGACCGAGGCAACTTGGGGACGACCGGACGCGCGCAGACGCAGCGTGTGTGCGACATCGAGTCTTCCTCTCGCCACCTCGGAGACGTGGGTGCGGGGCGCACGCAGACCCGGCAGCCCGTGACGCGCGGCGTTGACGAGCTCAGCTCTCCAGATGGCGGCAAGGAACTCCGCGATAAGGGCTGAGCTACCCACGTGATCGCCACTGTGCGGCGTGATCCTCACGTTGAGGGCGGCCCCCGCCCAGTGCTTGATAGTCTCGATTCCCAGTCGGGGCCTGATCTCGATCGCCAGTCCGTCCCAGTACATTTCGCCGACATAGCGACCAGCCCGCCACGTACCGGTCGAATCGCAGGACACGATCGGCCCGGGATCATCGGCTGCCACGGATCGTCCCAACCGCGTGGTGAGCCCGCCTGGGGCGACTTCTTCCCGTGCGATGTCGGTGAGCCGCCGCGTCTCATCGGGCGTGGGGTCGCGGTCTGGGCTGGCCAGATCTGCGAAGGTCAGTCGGTCCATAAGGACAGGAACACCTTCTCGAGGTGGTCGAGTTCGGCGTCGCGAATGTCGGAGCCGGCCAGGTACTGCTCGATAAGCGGCTTGAGGGACCTTGCCCACAGGTCGGTGAGTGGCGGTTGCGGTCTGCCGGTCTGCCTTTCGCCGTCCAAAGGTAAGTGCCGTTCGGGGGCCTGTTGCGACGCCCCTCGAGCCATCTGCCGATGAAGAACACGACGTCTGCGAAGTAGGTGTGTCCAATCTGGAACTGCCGCCCGAGCTCGGACGAGGCCGCGATCTCGTCATTGAGCGCCTGAGCACTCTTCGCAAGCGCCTCGAGCTGGGACGCGGCGTCGTCGTGCGTGAAGCGTGCCGGGAGTTCCACCAGCCACCGATCGGCGATGATCGCAAGGAGGGTGTCCGCCTCGAAGGGGCACTCGCGCCACAGGAATCGACGGCGCAGCGCGAAGTCGAGGGTCTCGACCGACTGGTCGATCTCGTTCATCGTGCCGATGACGTAGAGATTCTCCGGGATCACCAGGACATCGGGGTCCTGGTCGTGGTCGAAGCCGGGGAGCTTGCGCTCCTTACCGCGCTGTCCTGCCTCCAGCAGAGAGAACGCCTCACCGAGCATCTCCGATAGGTTCGTCCGGTTGATCTCATCGAGTACAAGAACCCCGGGGAGCGGTGGCAGGCCTTCGCCGTGATCCTGCTCCGCGAGCCGGTCGACGAGATTGGGTAGAAAGCCCGGGCGGTAGCGGGTGACGTCGCCCTCTAGGCGCAGCCCCCGGATGAACTGTTCGTAGCCGTACCCGGGGTGCAGTTGCAGCCAGGAGACGTTGTCGCTAACCGCCTTACCCACCGCGGCAAGGTTCTCGAAGTACTGTTTCGGCCCCCAGGCGTCGAGCGCCGCGCGGCGGATCACTGTCTCCGCTAGGCGCTCGGCCTGCCAGGTCTTACTCGTGCCAGGCGGACCATAGAGCACGATCTGCTTCTTCCACTTCAGCGCCTCGAGGTCGCCCACACCCTCGCTATCCACGCCAGCTGTGGCGCTCCATATCTGACGGAGATCGCCGGTGTAGAAGTCGACCTCGTCGGTGCCGAGGAAACCCTCGATCTGTCCGCGTATCGCCAGGAGCCGCTCGTCAACGTCGATCGGGGCGTCGTCGGGCAGGAGGCTCGCGAAGGCACTCGCGATCTCGCGCTTGTGGGTCCCGCTCGAGATCCGCTCGAACTCGTCGGGGCGCAGTAGGTGCAGGAGGATGTGCCGCATCTCCCGGATCGGAAAATCAGTGGAGTCTGCGAAATCGCGCAGTTCCCATGGATTGTCCAGCAACTCCGCTCGACGCTGAGGCGTTTCCCGCTTGAAGCGCAGCACGAAATCGATGAGGTAGCCCACCTGCAGGTCGCGGCGCGTGTTGAATCCAATGCCCGGATGACCGATCCGCTGACCCATGGCCCATATCGGATCGCCAGCGGCGGGTAGCTCGATCCCCGAGCTCTCGAGTGAGTTTTCCAGCACGGTGAGCTTGGTGCGCTCTGACACAGAGCTCGCGAACAACAGGTGGATGAGAATGACCTCCGTGCCGAGTAGGCGGGTTTGCTTGTCGGCTCCGTCCATCTGCTTGATCCACTTCGAAGTGAAACGCCCACCCCCCGCGTCTCCCTCGAGCGGCTTGCCGTTGAACCGGTCGTTGAGTTCCTCGACGACACCGAGAGCCCACGGACGGCAAGCGTCGGGGAAGAGTAACGACCTGTCGTCTAGGAGGCAGGTAACCTTCCACTGCTCGATTGTGGAGTCGATCAGTTCTCGACTGTGGCCGCCGAACCTCGCCATCCTCGCCTCATCCTCTGCGCTCTGTGCCTACCGATCCCCAGTGAAGGACGATACCGAGATAGCTCGCAGCAACTGTGTCACACCAACACGACGCGGTATAAGTTCTACCGCATGACCAGATTCAGACAACGCCAATGGTCGTCGAGCGCGTTGTTGTTCATCGGCGCACAGGTGGCGTTGGCGATCGCCGGGTGCTCAACCACGACCGAGCCTGTCGCCAACTCTTCCGAGTCGAGTAGGGCTGCACACCAGGCTTATCCGTACGCCGCGGCCTCGTCAAGTACCCCGTCGAGCGCAAAGTCTGTCACGCGGTCGCCTTCGCCCACTGCCGCGCCCTCTCCGATCGCGGCCAAGGATCTGCTCCTGACCGAGAGCGAACTGATCAACGGTCAATGGGCGGACGACGACGACACCGAGCCGGAGAACCTGCCGGACGTGGAGTCGACCTCTCGTGAGTGCATCAACCAGTACTCAGTCCTCAACTCCGCACCCGAGCAGACGAGTCGAGCGGCAGCGGCATGGCGCAGGCCCGCCACAAGTGAGCAGGTAATCAGTCGTGCTCTGGTCTACAGCGACGCTGCGGCGGCCGAGCGGACGTTCGACGCGTATCAAGCCCGAGTGGCCGACTGCACCACGTGGACAGTCAACGGCGCATTCCAGATGAATCAGACGCAGTTTCCGGTCGACCTCGGCGATCAAGCCGTCGGGCTTCAGCAGAGCAGTCAGGCACCAGATGGCAGCGTCCCGCCACTTGGCTACGACTACACCGTCACTATCCGACAGGGCAACGTGGTGATCTCGGTGAGCAACTCCACTCGCAGTCTGGATCTCGGGGGCCAAATTGACACCAAGACGCTCGCGGAGCGGTCGGTGGCTAAGGCGCATCGCTGACGAACCTCCACCGGCATTCCGGTCAGATCGCCTTGGCACGCCCAAGCGTGTTGACTCGGGCGAGTTCAACTGGATTGTGTGAATCGAAGCGATTACGAACCCTGTTTTGACGGAGAGTCCGACTTCTCAACCACTCGGTCAGGGTGTACCCGTATGGGTCGAACATTTGATCGAGGATGCTGGTACCCCCGCTCGAAGTGCGGGGTGCCTGTCGGACACCCATGAAAACAGTGAGCCAAGGCAGACGCAGACCGGGCTTCCGAATCCAATCAGAAGCACTCGTGGTGGCCGGACTGCATCTCAGCTTGCGAGTACTCCATACAGCAATCGCCACATATGGTCGTTCGTCTCAAGGTCGTTGCGCAGGAGCACTTGTGGCACGCTGGGCAGCGGAAGCTGGCGCATGCGTCGCACCGGCCCTCGGACCGCGACGGCTGGAAGGCTTCACCGCAGGACTCGTCTACGCACTCATGGTCCGGATACACGATCTTGCCCAACCCGCTGACGGTGGTTGGTCGCAACGCGATGAAGACGTACTGACCGGAGAAGTCCATTGCGGCTTCGATGTACATGCAGTCGAGGAGGCTGCCGGTCTGGTACTCGATACCTTCCGTGAATGCGCCGCGCGCCGGTCGCTCCCATGCCTCGGACGCCAGTCGGCGAAAGCCTTCCTGGCGGAGCCCCTTCGGCGGGGGCAAGTCGTCGTAGGTCGTGTCCGAGGTGATCACTACGCCGTCGATGTCGGCCACCGCGAGCAGCCATCGCGATGATCTACTTCGCAGCATGTCTTTGGCGCGCTGCAGCGTTGCAGAACGGCTGGCGTTGACGCGACCGTAATACCCAGCCATGAAATCCGCGGGGTGCAGGGCGACCTCATGGTGATCATCGTCGGTCAGTGGCATCAGCACCTGGACGGCGACCTGGTTCGACACCGCTTCCTCGACAGCACGCCGCTGCTGCGAAGGCAGGTCCATCAGCACGCACGCCCAGTCCAGGTGCTGCTGCTGAAGGTGGTGGCCCAACTCGTGGAGCACCGTGAAGTTGTTTCGCCGGCCCATCGCGACGTGCAGATGGATCGTCGGCGGCTGCGGACGGTAGTAGCCGCCTCCGCACTGGTCCGCAGGCAACTCGTCCTCGAATACAAGGTCGAGCTGATCGGATTCGGCAAGCGTTCCCAGCGGGTCCGTACGGAGCGTATCGAAGTCGAACTCGGAGCAAGTCTGAACGAGCGCCCTGGCCACTTCTTCTGCGTAGGCGACCGACCCGCACGCCTCCCAATCGATCATCGGCGGCATCAGGCCGGTGCCCGGCCCGTCCGTGCGATCGCGTCGCGCAGCTTGCGGTCGATCGCATCGGCGGTATCGGCGTCATCGCGTGCCGCGAGCGTGTACTCAGAGCGAGCAGCGCCGCGCACCTCGGCTTCGCTCCACCCGGTCGCCTCCATTCTTTCTTTGATGGCTGGCTTGAACCGTGGCGCCGCGAGACGGGTCACTACTCCAGCCAGCGGATCCGGTTGGAGTAGTGTCGTCTCGACGACGCCCAGGTGCTCGGCGAGAGCCGCAAGCTGCTCGTGATCGATCGCCTCAACACCATCCCAGATCGGACGCAGTTGCTGCGGGGACATGCCTAGCAGCTCCATCGTGGATTTCGACGAGCCCCCTGCGGCCAGGACTCTCTCAGAGTCCAGGCGCATCTCATCCTCGCCTCCGGCCATGTGGAAGCAGAGCTCAGACCAGTGCTCGACCAGGGCTCGGTCGGCATCGCGATTGTCCTCGTCCCAAGCGGATCCTGGTGCCGCAGGGAACGCCGGTTCCTCGCCATCCTCCAGGGCGAATGCAAGAGGGCGGATCACATCGCCATCAAGGAGCCGGCCGAGGTTCCGATCGAGGAGATGGAGGCCGATTCCGGTCTCGCGGGACGGCCACAACGTGACCGGAATGCCCAGCGGGGAGTTCTCGATGACGAGGCCAGGGGCGAATGACGCCTCCCCGGGCAGCGTCACTGGCCATGCCAGGGTGAAGTCATCTCGGGCGGCAGCGATGAGCGCGATGCCCAGAACCTCGTTATCCCAGGAGAGAATCCATAGGTCGCCGGGCCTCAGTGAGTCGGCGTTCACGCCGTCGTCCCACACCTTATGCGCAGACTCGGGCACGCCAGCCGGGCGGTCGCCAGCCACAAGATCCTCCTTGGTGGATTCGAGCAAAGAATCGCCAGAGTACAGGTCAGCAGTCGTGAAGACGATTCCTGAAGACCTCTTTGACGTCGGGAAGCTGATCCTTGGGCAATTTCCCAAGGTAGTCGCACACCCCCGGAATGCCAGTCCTCTCCTTGAAGACCGGGTGCACGTATCGAGCTGTCCACCAGCCGTGCTTCTCAAGGCCGAGTTCCGGCATGGGCGCACTGTCGCGAGCGTCGCTGTCCCTCGTCCCGGACGTCACTCGGGGCAGGCCGGTCCACACCGTATCGTCGCGGCGTTCGGCCATGCAGGCGAGTGGTCGAGTTGCCTTGCCAAGCCGACTCGGGTGCAAGACAGCTGCTTTGGTGACCTGGTACAGGTCAGCGAACTTGGCTTCTGTTCCCGGCATGCAGGGATGATACAAGTCGGTGCCGACAAGAAGCTGGCCGCGCTAGCGGTGTGCCGTACGAGCGAACTCATGCCTGATTTGATGTCGTACCTGACCATTAGCTTGATCCCGCCGGCTCTCGCAGGACTGAGGATGAGCCTCAGTCGCTGTCGAGTAGAGGTAGGAGTCAGACATGTTCCACGAATTCAAGAAGCTCTACGGCACGGCGGCTGTGCCCGCCATTCGCTTCGAGGCCGTCCAAGACCTCACCGCGTTGGACTGGCGGAAGGTCGACGATCCCAGCGAGATACCGAGCGAGCCCGGCGTGTACGCCTGGGTCGATACGGAAGGGTTCGTGCGATACCACGGCTCAGGCCGAGGTGCCGCTGGCCTCCACGGTCGACTACGCAACCAGCTGAGCTGGCGACGGAACCAACGGGAGCGGATCGCTGCGGCGGAGACCGACGACGACGTCGACCGGTGGTTCCGGGCTGCGATCGAATCCCCGGCGATTCGTCTAACGGCGGAGACCGACTGCGAATTGTGGGTGGCGGTCGCGATGGACCCACCGTGGGTACTCGGCACAGCCGAAGACGACGATCTTCCCACGACTGCACTGGGTTGGGAGACCTTCATCTCCGAGTTGTCGCACCTGACGACCGGTCGCCGGTCGCTCCTCGGCGGCGGGGCGTGGGAGTCGAAGCCGGGCACACTTGGCGAGAAGATGGAGCGCGTCGCCTGGTCCCGCTTGCAGCAGGTGCTGAAGTACGGCAAGTGAATACGTGGCGTCCGGGTCGAGAGGCCCGGACGCCCATCACACTTCTGTAGCGATCGAATCGCTGAAACGCAGTGTCCGTTCGTAGCTCCCTGAGCGCGACACGCGACCGGACGGGCCTTGCGGACGGAGGCCGACACAGGTTGTGACTTGCGGCGATAAGTGTCGTGGTTCCCGCGTCGATTATCGTCCGATGAGGAGTGCTTCTTGGGCGGCGTCGACGGCCTCGGGGATGAGGCGCGTCTGCTTGTTGATGTCGAGTATGCGATTGAAGAAGCAGATCGTCGAGTTGGAGAAGGCGAACGAGATCCTCCGGTCAGTGAGCATGTTTTTCGCGACCGAGCTCGGCCGCCCCTCGTAGAGATGATCGCGTTCGTCGACAAGATGCGTGGTCGTTTCGGGGTCGAGCTCGTTTGCCGTGTGATGCGGCAGGCCGAGGTGGGGTTCCCCATGTGGGATGCACGCCACCTCTCGGTCAACTGGCCGGATCTCCGCCGCTCAGGTGGGCGAAGTGGCGACGGACGATGGTGGCGGCGCGGTGCGGCGGCATCCGGTCGGGCTCGGAGGCTCGAGCGACTGCGAGACCGTCGAGGACGGCGAGCAGATGCCCGGCTTCCTCGGCCGCGTCGAGCTGTGGGAAGAGGTCGGCGATGAGGCCGCGCAGGTAGTTCTCTGTCAGTGACCATCCGGCAGCAAAGGCATCGGCGACGGCGCCACACTGCGTAGCCTTCGCTGCGAACCACAACCAGACGATCGTGGCGTTAGTGTCCCCGGCCTCTCCATCGGGAGCCTCAATCGCGTTGGCCAGGAGTTGACAGAAGGCGAGGAATGCAGCAGCTGCCCCCTCCTCGGCCAGCACCCGATGGGTCAACTCTTCAGCACGCGACTTGAACTGGGCGGTTACGTGATTGGCGGCGGCGACCAACAGAGCATCCTTGGTGGCGAAATGATACTGAACGGCACCAATAGAGACACCTGCCTCAGCAGCCACTCGCCGCACTGACAGACCGTCAAGACCGTCACGGACCAGCACTTGCACGACAGCGTCCATCACCAGCTCCCGGACGGAGTTGCGGCCACTTCCGGTCATTGCTACGGTATCCATACGTTCGTATGGTACATGAGGGGACGTAGTGAATCGATACCGCGCCGGAGCCGTGGCTTGGATGGCCAGCGCTGTGATATTCCCTGTGCAGCTGCTGGTCGCGCTGCGGTGGCCCCAGGGGTACTCGGTGACGCACAACGCCATCAGCGACCTCGGGGTCGTCGGTTGTGGGCAATTCTCCGAACAGGGCCAGCAGGTGCGCGACGTTTGCTCTCCATGGCATCCACTGTTCAACGCCGGCATGGCCGCATCCGGTGTGCTGATCATGATCGGCGCGATCTTGATGTACGGCTGGTGGGACAGCCGCTCAGGTCGAGCTGGGATGATCTTGATGGCGCTGACCGGGCTCTTGGTCTCGATCGTCGGCCTGGCGCCGTGGGACATATATCCCGGGGCGCACGATAGTGCCGCACTCGGCCAAGCGGTCGCACAGTGGCTGGCAATGGGCATGCTCGCCGCAGCTGCTGGGCCGGGGCGCTTCCGCCAGCTCACAATTGTGGCCTTGGTGGTGTCAATAGTCGGGTTCGCAGCGTTCCTCGCGGCGCTGGAGGGGGCCGAGGTGCCTTGGTTGGGGCTCGGCGGCGCCGAACGGATCTCCTTTGACACGCTTAGCCTCTGGACGGCCCTTGCCGGTGTAGCTCTCATGACAAGCCGCGGAGTTCGCGATAAGGCTTCAACCAGCGCCTGCTGACAGATCGTCGGTCCAAAACAGAAGGGGGCTCACCGTTCCCGCTACGTGTTGGCGATCGTCTTGCGGGACGCCGTCCCGCAGTCATCGCTCCGGAGCCACAACGACGGGGCCGCCATCGAGCGTCGGAAGATCCCCGCCAATGAGCGGACGAAGTCACAGACCTGGCCCAGCGGGTGGCGCGCGGCGTCGTGTTGGGTGTCCCGCTGAACGACCGGCTTACGGACGGGCGGCTGGGCGCGGCGATGAGGTGGTCAAGACCAGCGCTCGGTCCTCACACACGCGACGAGTCCTTTGGCGAGAATGGCAGGAGCCACCTGTTCGATGGGTTGATGATCCGCTTATCCCGCTGGCGCGCGGGAAGTGGCACTGCTCGGATCGGCGGTCGATCGCTAGGGTTGACCTCGACGTCGGGCATGAAGTTGGCGTGCATCGTGATGTCGATACCGGTGAGAGTGCCGTCGAGCCGCTTCTTCGTCAGCTCCAAGACCGTCGTGCGGACGACACTGCCGGAGGCACGGACCGGCCCTGTTATGCAGCTCTGCACGTCGGCTCGTGTGAAGAGCACGACCTGTCCTGATGGACCGGTATAGCGTCGCCTCGCCACTTGCCAGAGGTCGGCGATCGCGTGGTAGATCATCGTGGCGGTGGAGAGGTCCTGGTCCGGTAGTGATCCGGTCATGCTGATGTGGTGCTTGGGACCGTTCTTTGGTGCACCCGGCTCCGCGGGTCCATGCAGGTAAGCGAGCAACCCACCGTCGTGCAGGCGAATCTCGTCGTCGCCGGTCTTGAGCGTCATCGCACCCGTGTCTACCCGGACGGTCGTCAGGCCGTGTTTGGCCGCATTGTAGAGGAACGATTCGCTCAGGAAGCGCGAGGCGCTGTAGCCCAGAAGCAGTTTGATCGCGTCGACTGTGGCGCTGAACTCCTCGTCCGTCGCTCGGAGCGCCGCGTCACGCGGGTCCGTCCCGCCCAGGAACACCAAGGCGATGTCGGACTCGTCGAAACCGTTCTCCCGGCTCTTAGCGACCTTCTCCTTGAACTCGGCGAAGTTGGTCGAGGCCGACATCCCCAGCCAGGGGCAGTCCGGCTTCTCGGCGTGTGCGTAGAACAGGCGGAGGAGCATCTCGGCCGCGTGGTGGAAGATCATGACCGCCTCGGTGGCGATGTAGCGCTCACGCACGTCATTTGCAGGCGGTCCGGTCGGGTCCATACCCAACGAGCCGATCCTGCGAGGCGTCGCCAGCAGCGGAGCGATCTGCTCGGTCGGTAGCGCCATGAGCGAGAGGGCCTCGATTCGCAGCCGCAGGAACTCGGCGGGGTCGGCGGTGTAGAAAGTGGCGTTGAGCTCAGGGAACAGCTCCGGTGCCAGCGGCAGGGGGTTGTCCGCGTCGGTTGACGGCTTCGGTTTTGCCTTTCGGCCCTTGGAGCTACGAGACATGTATCAATCATGCTTGCGAGCCGGCGCAGGGGAGTACGCGAGGTGCAGTCGTCTGCGGGACAGTTCACCGACCGGCTTGCGGACGATGTTTCACCGGCTCCGAGTCGACAGTTGGTTGTCGGTGCCCGCGGCTATTGTCCAGGCCACCATCGCCTACACACCGGAGGCCTCATGTTCGACGCCCACGTCCTCAAGGTCCTTATCGCCTCCCCCGGCGACACCGCGCCCGAGCGCGACGCGATCGAGCGTGCGCTCCACGGCTGGAACAGCTCTCGCGCCGAGCGCGAGCAGATCATGCTCGCCCCCTGGCGCTGGGAGAACAACGCTGTTCCCGAACTCGGCGGGAGCGCGCAGAGCATCATCAACAGTCAGGCCGTCGATTCATGTGACGTCGTCCTCGCGGTCTTCGACGCGCGGTTGGGGACTGCGACCGAGGCCGCGGTGTCGGGAACAGCCGAAGAGATCCAGCGCGCCCACGCGTCGAACAAGCCGGTCCACGTCTGGTTCTCAACCGAACCCCTTCCGCGTGACATTGCGCCCGAAGAGCTTGAGCGCCTTAATGACTTCAAGGCGCAGATGCGATCTGCCGGTCTCCTGGGAGAGTACGGCAGCCCGGACGACCTGCAGCACGAGGTGCGCAAGGCGATCGAGTACGACCTGACCAAGCTCGATCTGGGTCGTGTGACCGTGCGGTCGGGCACCAGCGCCCAAGCGCGAAAGGTCGTGACATCGGTTCTCCCCGTGGCCATTTTCGGAGAAGGTATGTGGCGCGTGTCGCTGGCGAACAACAGCGGTGCGCCCATCACCGGCATTGAGGTCGACGTCCGCGCGACGGTATCGGGCGACGCGGTCGAGGTTGTGCCGGCGAAGTCCCGCATCGACCTCGGCAGCGTGGCCGGGAATTTGATCGGCGAGGTCTTCGGGGGCGCTTTCGGGACAGGAGCTTTCGGCCCCGCACTCAGGGGGTTCGGTGGGATGGGCGGTAGCGCAATTTCTCCCATGGCGAAGCAGCGCTTGCAGGGTCAGTTCAATGACTTCATGGCCGACGGATTCGAGACCGCACTCGCCGCGCAAGGAGGCACTGTCATCGTCTATGCCTCGGACCCGCAGGCCGAGCTGTCTGTGACGGTGACCTTCGATGACGAGAACAGCGTCAGGTGGACTCGGGTCGACAACAGCGAGCCCGTTCAGGTGCATGCGTAGCGGGCAGCTCTACCCAGCTGTCAGTGCTGGTGTTCCGTGTGGCTAGGTGTAGGAGGCCATGACGTTGTTGACTTGTGAAGGTGTCGCGGAGGCTGGCGGCTGTCCGCCGTGCGCACTGTGGGGCCGGTGGTAGTTGTAATGGAGGTTCCAGACCTCGAGCGCAGTAGCCCTCTCTTGCTCTGAGCGCCAAGTTCGGGCGTAGAGAAACTCCTCGGCGAGGATCCGGTTGTAGCGCTCGATTTTCCCGTTGTGCCGCGGCGTGTACGGGGTGATCCGTTGGTGCCGGCTCGCGCGCATCGCATCGGCGAACGCGGCGGCGCGGTAGCAGGAGCCGTTGTCTGTCACGATCCGTTCGAGTCGTGTGATGCCGTGGGTTGCGAACCATGCTCGCGCGCGATCGAGGAATGCGACGGCGGTCACCGCCTTCTCGTCAGGCAGTGCCTCTGTGTAGGCAAGTCTCGAATACCCGTCGATCGCAGAGTGCAGGTAGACGTAGCCGGTCTTTGCGCCGCGTGTTTTTGTCCTCGCGACGGCCCTGGCTTCTGGGCTGTTCTTCCCGTGCACGCGCCAGCCGCCGCCGTCGGGGATGCGACCGGTCTTCTTGACATCGATGTGCACCATGTGGCCGGGGCGTTTGGCGATGATCTTCCTCGGTTCGCGGTTCGTGTCGCCGTTCGGGTCGATGAACTTCCGCCGGTTCAAGCCGAGCTGTGCGAGTAGCCGGGTGATCGTTCGGCGACTTACTGGGGTGCCGTCTTGGTGAAGCTCGAACGCGATCCGGGAGGCAGACCATTTGTGTTGGCGGCGCATTGCCTCGATCTGCTTCACCAGTCGGCCTGGTGGCGCTGGGCTGGCGCGCTGGAGCGGAGGAATGATCGATCAGCCCGAGCTTGCCATGTTGCTTGTAGCGGTTCACCCACTTGGACGCTGTCGCGCGGGAGATCCCCATCTCGGCGGCCACGTGTGCGATCGGGCGGGTGCGAGATCGCTGGATCAGCCGATTTCTCCCTTCGACGGTGAGGGGCGCGTTCGCATGCACCTTCATGGCCGCTCAGTTCACGCCCATGAACATGTATACGGTTGTCACTTGGCCGTCGGCGTTGCGGAACACGACGTCGACGCCGCGGCCGACGACGTCGCCAGAGGGGGCTGTCATCGACCAACGCAGCAGAAGCGCGTCATCGGCGGGGAGCTGCTGGTCGTAGCTGAACGTGAGTCCCTTGGACATGATCATGTCTTCGTGAACGCGTGCGATGTGCGCCGCAATCTCTGCCGTCCCGCGGAGGGTGATTCCGAGGGATGAGATCACGAGCTTGCCCTCGGGAGCCCACAGCTGCTCGATGATGTGGCGTCGCTGGTCGGGATTGGGCTCGGTCCAGGTCGACAAGTAGTGCTGCTGGAAGTCGATGGGGGCGTTGGTGTTCATGGGTTCTCCTCAGTGGATCGGTGAGTGAAGGGCTTTTAGATGGTCTTGACGGTGCCGCCGTCGATGACGAGGTCAGCGCCGAGGATGCTCGCGGTCGCGGGCGAGGTGAGCAGGGTGATGAGAGCTGCGACTTCGTCCGGTTCCACCAGTCGGCCACCAGTGACGCCAAAGGTCGCCGGAAGCGCGGCGAGGAAGTCGGCATGCGTTGCTCCGAACGTCTCGGCGACCTTCCCGCCGAATCCGTCCGGGTCTCGCCAGAGGCCGGTGCCGACCGGGCCGGGCGAGACGGTGTTCACGCGCACGCCCTGCGGGCCGAACTCCTCCGCCAGCCGCTTCCCGAAAGCTGTGAGAGCGGCCTTCGCCTCGCTGTAGCCGACCGGGCCGGTCGCCGGGACCCGAGCGTTGATCGACGACACGTTGACGATCGCGCCACGCCGCTCGATCAGCGACGGAAGCGCCGCACGAGATGCCCATACCGCGCTGAACAGGTTCAGATCGAGCAGATTTCGCCACTGCGTGTCGTCGGCGTCTAGAAACCCGCCGAGCTTCAGCTGGTCGGCATCGCCGGCACCCACGTTGTTTACCAGGATGTCCAGGCTATCCATTTCCACGAGCACTTCATCGACAACCCGTCGGGCACCCTCCGGCTTCGAGAGGTCCGCCGCAATGCAAAGCGAAGCTACCGCTTCGAGTTCGGGCGTGATCGTGCGCGCTGCACCGACCACGCGCACACCTTCAGCTGCGAGGGCCCGAACCGTAGCGAGCCCGATTCCCCGACTTGCTCCCGTCACGAGAGCCGTCTTGCCATTGAGCGAGAGTTCCATCCTCATAACCTTTCTTGAACTACTGGTCTAAAATATGGACATGAAGAAGCCCGGCTCGATCTTCCGGGGCGAAGCTCTAGAGCACCGCCAGCGCAGTGTCGATGATCCGATGCAGCGCCGGGGCCTCGTGAGTCATCGCCAGCACGCGTAGACCTGCGAGCGTGTTCGCCACATGCTCGGCCAGCGCCTGAGCATCGCGGTCGCGAGGCACATCCCCATCGACCTGGCCCCGCCGAATGCGCCCGGCAAACCAGCCCGTGGACTCGTCCTGCATTCGTCGCAGCTTCTGGGACATCTCTGCATCCTCGCCCGCGAGCTCGACCGCGGTGTTACCGATCAGGCACCCGCGACGCTGCGGCTGTGCAAGATCTCCATCGACCACAGCCTTCAAAGCAGCCGAAATACACTCGCGCGCGGTACCAGGCTGCGCCATCCAATACTCGGCCGTCTCGATCACCTGTCGGTGATAGAGGTCCAGGCATTGGTCGAAGAGCGCGCGCTTGTTGGAGAAGGCGTTGTACAGGCTTCCCTTCGCGATCCCCGTAGCCTCGGCCAGCCTGGCTGGCGACGTGCCGGCGTACCCATGGGTCCAGAACTCCTCCATTGCACGCGACAACACCATGTCGTCGTCGAAGCTCCTCGGGCGTCCCATACCGCGAGACTACCCATTAATAGTCCCACAGGTCAAAAATCGTGTCAGCAACGTCATGGCCAGCAACAGCTAGGTGCGCGAATGTCAGCGTCACTTGTTCACGAATTTGAGCGTCACTGAGGGCGGGATCGGGCTCGGAATGTTCACGAATTTGAGCGTCACTCGGCAGGCGCTGCGGTTCCGTCGGTGAGTCGGTTGCGGGTGTGGGCGAGGCGGTAGGAGTCGGTGCCGGTTTCGATGATGTTCCCGCCGAAGGTCAGCCGGTCGACGATCGCGGCGCAGAGGCGGGGATCGGTGAATGTTTTGGTCCAGGCGCCGAAGCTGTCGTTGGAGGCGATCGCGACGCTGTTTTCCTCGCGTTCGGTGAGGACCTGGAAGAGTAGCTCGGCACCGCGGCGGTCGAGTTCCATGTACCCGAGTTCGTCGATCAACAGCAGGTTGACGCGGCCGTAGCGGTTGATGGTCTTGGTGAGTTGCTTGTCGTCGGCGGCTTCGACCAGCTCGTTGACGAGTTTGGTGGCGAGGGTGTAGCGGACGCGATAGCCGGCCATCGCGGCCTCGGTGCCCAGGGCGATGAGTAGATGGCTCTTGCCGGTGCCGGAGTCGCCGATCAGGCACAGCGGTAGGCCTTTGCGGACCCAGTCGCATTTGGCGAGGGTGTGGATGGTCGCTGGGTCGATGTTCGGGTTGGCGTCGAAGTCGAACATCCGCAGCGACTTCTCCCGCGGGAAGCCCGCGGCCTTGATCCGTCGTTCGGAGCGTCGTCGGGCCCGGTCATCGCACTCGGAGATCAGTAACTCAGCGAGAAACGCGCGATAGGACATCTGATCCCGTGCTGCGTCGTCGGCGACGTCGGTGAAGTGTGAGCGGATCGTCGGCAGCCGCAGCATGCGGCAGGCGGAGTCGATGGCGGCGTCAGCGGCTTGTTCGGTCAGTCCGGAACGGCGGGCAGTAGTCACAGCGGAATCTCCCAGGTGATGTGAGGTCTCGGTCGGGGTGGCGACCTATTCGGCAGGCCGGTGGCGCAGGAGCTGGTCGTAGGCGGCGACGGAAGGAAGCGGACGAGTATCCGGAGGCAGCGAGGCGAGGCGGTGCGCGGTCAGCGAGATGACACCCTGCTGCTCTGCGGGGGTGTCGAGATCAACGGCCGCCTCGGCGGTGTTGGGGTCGGTGTCTGCTTTGCGGGCCTCCAGGGCAACGGCGTCGGCGGTGAGCGCCCCTGCGGAGAGCGCTGCGGCGAGGCCGGCGACGACCTGTTCGTGCCGCATGTGCCGGTGCAGAAGGAGTACCTCGATGAGGGCTCGGGTGCCGGTCTGGTCCCCGTGGGCTTTGCGGGCGGCGGCCCACCAGGCGTCGTGGATCGGGGTGAATTTCCCGGCGGCGCGGGCCTGCTCCAACGCCGTCGCACCCGGTAGGGCGCCGGGTTTGCGGAGCAGTCCTTCGAGGTAGTGGTCGAGCTCGAGGCGGGTGCCGCCCTTGGCCAGCAGCCGCTCGTGACGGGCCATGATGTTGGTGCGGCCGTCGAAGACCTCCAGGTGCGAGGCGTGCAAGAGGACCCGCACCTGGCGGCCGATGAGCCGGACGGGGACGGAGTAGCGGTTGGTGCGGACGGTGACCTGGGCGTAGCGATCTACCCGTGAGGTGAACCAGGTCCCGGTCTCACACTCGCTGTCCGGCAGCGCGGCGAGCAGTGGCTGTTCGGTGGCGAACATCTGCCCGACCGTCTGTATCCGGTCCCCGATCCGCCGGGCATCGTCGGCCTGGTCATAGGCGTCGATCAACTGGTTGAGCTCGTCGATCGAGTCGACCTCCGGAACGGGGACGAGGTGGTTGCGGCGGAACCAGCCGATGTCGCCCTCCACACTGCCCTTCTCGTGAGCGCCGGTCACGCCGGGCTGGCAGTAAAACGGCTCGACCCCAAAGTGCGACCGCACGCCAGTCCACCGCTGCGACTCGGTGCGGGCCCGGGAGAACCCGATCACCGCCGCGACCGCGGCTTTGAGGTTGTCGTAGCGGATATGCCTCGTCGGGACCCCGCCGAGCACGTTGAAGGCGTGAGCGTGGCCCTCGAAGAACGCCTCCTGGCCGGCGGAGATGGAGACCCGGTGGACCGCCTTCCCTGAATACGACAGGCGCAGCGAGAACAGGTAGCAGATCACCAGCTCTCCGCGGAGCTTGATGCTGATCTCGCCGAAGTCGACCTCCGCTTCCTCGCCGGGGCGGTGCACCTGCGGAATGAACACCGCCGCTGGTGCCCGTCCGGCTTCGACGGCGATCTGTGGCTTGCGCTCGGCGACGTAGGCGCGCACCCGCGCGTAGGAGACATCCGTCATGCCGTGCTCGTCCATCAGGCGGGTGTGGATCCGGCGGACGGTATGCCGCTGCTTACGGGGCGCGTCGAGATCGGCGAGCAGGATCGCGTCGATCGCCGTGGCGTACTGGTCAACTTTCGACTGTCGGCGCGGATACCGCTTACGCTCGGTCGGCCACGCCGACCCGGCGGCTTCGTCGACGGTGTGCCAGCTGACCTGGTACTTCGTCTGGATCATCCGACGCGAGACTCCGTCGCGTAGGTCACGGCGGATCGCCGCGAACAGCTCCACCTCCGACATCGACGATCCGGATCCAGGCATCAGCAGGCTCCCAGCTGCTCACGTTTTTCAACCCCAGGACACCAGCATCATCCCACCACCTAGGCAGTGACGCTCAAAATCGCGGACACCATCTTTGCCGAGCGTCACGCCAAGTTGCTCGTGGACGCACCGCAACCTTAGGCCCAATCTCCCAATCGCAGAAGCACACTCGAAGCGGATGGGTATCCAGGTGCAGGGTTCAGCGGTCCCGAATTTCCTCGGACAGTTCAATGATGACGGCGCGAAGGCGAGCGAGTTCCTCGACGCCGGCCGTAGTGGCTGTGTAGACGCGTCGCACCCGCCCGTCGACGACATGCTCCGCTGAGCTGAGCAGTCCGCCTTCTTCGAGGCGTTGCAGAAGCGGATAGAGGGTTCCGGGTGAGATGCGGTAGCCGTGGTGCGCAAGTTCCTCGGCCATCCACGCGCCGTAGACACCGCCGTCTTCGGCGGCGTGATGCAGGACGTGGACCGGCACGGCGCCTCGCATAAGGTCGCGCACCAGGTCCATGTCGGGCACCCTACCGAACCTCGTCTCGCCTGCCCGTGAGCTGCTGACGGATCACGTAGACAACGGCACCGAGCCCTGCCACCACCGCTCCGGCCGCGACGGACTGCCAGGGCAGGGTGAACGCGAGGAGCACGCATCCGCCGGCGCCGACGATCGGTATCAGTCGCGCGGGCCGGCCCTCGTCGGGGCTGAGCGTCCACGCTGATGCGTTGGCGATGGCGTAGTAGAGCAGGACGCCGAACGAGGAGAAGCCGATCGCCCCGCGCACGTCGACCGCGAGCACCAGCGCAGCGACGACGACTCCGACGGCGATCTCGGCGTGGTGCGGCACCTGGAACCGCGGATGCACCGCCGCCAGCGGAGCGGGCAGGTGTCCGTCGCGGGCCATCGCGAGGGTGGTGCGCGAGACGCCGAGGATCAGCGACAGCAGCGACCCGAGCGCCGCAACAGCACCTCCGATCGCAACAGCTACCACCAGCCCGGGCACTCCGGTCGCCCGGGCGACATCGGTGAGGGGCGCGATCGATGTGGCCATCGCGGCCGGACCGAGAACCGCGAGCGCCGTCGTAGCGACCGCCGCGTAGACCAGCAACGCCAGGCCCAGCGCCGTCGGGATCGCCAGCGGGATCGTGCGCTGCGGATCGCGGACCTCTTCGCCGAGCGTCGCGATTCGCGCATACCCGGCGAAGGCGAAGAACAACAACCCCGCAGCCTGCAGCACCCCGTACACGGTCGCATCTGAACCGATCGCCAACTTGCCAGCGTCGAGGGCGCCGACCCCGATCGCGGAGATCACCACCGCAGTGAGTACAGCGAGCACCACAGCGACGATCCCCCTCGTTAGGATCGCCGATTTCTGCACCCCGCGGCAGTTCACCACGGTCAACGCGACGACGGCGGCCACCGCGACCGCGCGGGCGTGCTCCGGCCACGCGTACGCGCCGACGGTCAGCGCCATCGCCGCACACGAGGCCGTCTTGCCGACTACGAAGCTCCATCCGGCCAGGTAGCCCCAGAACGGTCCGAGGCGCTCACGCCCGTAGACGTAGGTTCCGCCGGACTGGGGGTATCGCGCCGCCAATCGCGCTGAGGCGACCGCGTTGCAGTACGCCACCACCGCCGCGACCAGCAGGCCGATCAGGAGGCCAGATCCTGCGGCGGCCGCCGCGGGGCCGAGAGCGGCGAAGATCCCCGCGCCGATCATCGACCCGAGACCGATCACCACCGCATCAAACACACCGAGTCGACGCGCCAACCCGTCGTTCACTGCCCCAGTAGCCATCACTCCGCCTCCGCTCGACCGCCGTGCATCCGTGAGAACGGTAGTCGATATCTGAATCCGATATCGACTGCAGGAGATGAATTGCCTGGGCGTTCACCACAGATTCACCGAAGCCCTCGGCATAACCGACAAGCGTGACATCCCCAGCCCCGCACCGAGTGACGCTCAAATTCGTGAACACTACCCCTGTCCAAATTGGGCGTGACGCTCAGATTCGTGAACAAGTGACGCTCAGATTGGCGGACATAGCCATCCGTGGATGTTTGCCAACTCGAGCAGAGATCTGCGGAATTGCCCGAGGTTGTCCCGGGCGTACGGACCGATGTCGATGAACATCAGCGGAACAGATTCGCCGAAGCCCCGAATCTCCATCGGGGCCGGCAGCGGAACTCCCGCCGAAAGGCTCACGGGAAACAGCAGCCCTGAGGCGATCGCGCTGTCCGACCAGCGTGAGTGGTGCCGGTAGGCGACAGCTTGATACACATCCGCGCGGGAGATGGCGATCCGTAGCTTCTTGTCCACGACGACCACCGAGTCGGTTTCGGATGTGACCGCTGGCTGTCCGGTCAGGACGTTCTTGTACTTGGTGTCCAGGAGCAGCACTCCGGTGCCAGAAAGAACGATCACGAGGTCCGGATCAACCTTCGAGGCTTTGATCTTGAGCCCGGTTTCGTCGTGCACGGAGGCGTTCGGACGCCGGCTCTCGTCCATGTCGATCTCATCGATCATCGAAACGATCCCGCGCACCGACTCCTGGAAAAGGGTCGGCATGTCCCACATGAACGACTCCGTGGCAGTTGCACCAGCGTGCATGCCGGTGAATTGGCCGGCGAGCAGGCTGCGTGTGGCGCGAAGGACCATCGCGTAGTGACGTTGGGGACCTCGGGTCGATGTCGCCCGCAGCAGCGAGGGTGTGACAGAGACATCGGACACGTTGGCGAACTTGGGAAGGACGGCGGCGACCTGTCGCCGCACAGCCTTGCCCGCGGCTGTCACCGGCAGGCTGTGACTGAGCGCGGCAGCATGCCGCAGGCCCGCCTTGAGGACCTGATTGTTGGGAGTGTCCTGGGTCTGCTCGATCGTGCGGCACGGAATCTCGTTCGCTCGCCCTGATGCGAGGTGCTGTGTGACGTATCGATCGAGCAGTATCCGACCCTTGACCTTTCCGTTGAAGACGCGGTCGGTCGAGCGATAGTCACGGCGCAACCATCGCGAAGCAAACCTGTTGATGGCGCTGACGTGCCACACGAGCAAACAGGCGGTGGGGTCCTGGCGCAAGGCCGACAGAGTGGGCTGATCGAAATCGAGCATCCGGAGGGGCTCATGGTGCTGGCCGTAGGCGTAGTCGGCGAGGAAGAACATGTCCGCGTCGGCCAGCTTCGGTTCCACGGTGAGAGTGACGTCGAGATCACCTTCGACGATGCGACTGACGCCCACATTGTCACCGGCAGACAGGGTCCAGTCGACATCGCCGGGCGAGCGACGGACTTTGCAGTCCGCGGTACGCCAGAACTCGCTGGGAACCTGCTCGGCGATCACCCCGTCGATCAGAACCGAGCCACGTTCCGTGACAGTGATCGGATGAGAGTGGGCCATCAGACCGGTTGAGGCGGGTCGTCGATGGCAGGCTGCCCGACCGCCGTGGATGCGGGAAGACCGGCCAGTCGAGACGCGAGTTCGCTCGCCTGCTCACGCTGTGTCGCATCTTCGGAGATCGCCAACTCGGTACGCAGAGCACTCAGAGCTGCCGTGTCGATCTCACCCTCCATCTCGTATTCGCCCAGCAGCGGCAATATCTCGTAGATGAAGCGGCTGGCCAGCACTTGAATGGACGACTCGTCCCCGTCGGAAGAGGCGAGGAAGTAGGACGGACCGACCTTCAGGCCCGTGGGGGCGTCGGCGAGTGCGCGTCCGGTGATCTCGGATAGGCGCAGGGCGGCGAGTCGAGTGGCCTCGGAGTCGAAGTCGTAGCTGTGGATGGGGGTGTCCGTGGCCGCGACGTTGAGGAAGACGAAGCGGCGGCGAAGTGCGTAGTCGATGACCGCGATGCTGCGGTCTGCGGTGTTCATCGTTCCGATGAGGTGCATGCTCGGCGGCACCGAGATCGACGCATTCCCATCGACCGCGTACGGGGTTGCTACGGCCTCACCCCGGTACTCCAGTGCGTAGAGCAGTTCGCCGAAGATGTTCGGTATGTTGCCGCGGTTGACCTCGTCGAGGATGAGAACCAATTCCAGGTCGTAACCCTTGTCGGCAAGCCGGTTGCCGACCGCGGTCATGAAGCTGAAGAGCTTGTGCCTGGGCGTGAAGGTGACTCCTCCGGAGGCCGGTTCTGCCACGAGAGACCGGACGAAGTCGGTGTAGTCGTAGCCCGGATGGAACTGGACGATGTCCCACAGCGCCGACAGTCCGCGACGCACGACCTCGTCGGCAACCGCCTCGATGGTCCGCTCATTGGCGGGCAAGGAATCGAGAATCGATTGCAGACGGCTCGCCTCGACCCGTTCTGCGGTAGCCCATTTCACATACTTCCGGGCGACGAAGGTCTTGCCCGCGCCGGGTGGGCCCTGCAGGACCACCTGCCCCTTGCGTCGAAGCTGCGTGGCGAGTTCGTAGAGGTCATCAGGCAGTGCGCTGCGCGCCGAGGGCGACGCCGCGTCCTCGTTCGGATGAAGCGCGTCTACGAACTCTGCGGGGGACAGCCCCAGCCAGGCGTTCGCGCCGATCGCCAGCGCGAGTTCTGCCTGACGGCCCGGAGCTGCGACGATCTCCTGGTGACCGAGTCGCTCTGTGACGAGCGTGACCACTGCTGGGGCGGCTGCGCGGGTGGGAAGCAAATGCTTGACCCCAACGATCGAACCGCCGTGCTTCTCGGGTTCGATGAGACGGCAACGCTCCAGCAGACTCAAGATGTTCGTCGTCGACTTGCCGTCCTTTGGGAAGCTCGAATCGTTAGGGGCGTAGGACTGCAGCGCCTCGCCGAGAGTCTGGCGGTTGATCATCTCGACATCAAGGCGACCGTCGTCGTCAGTTAGGAATCCCTGGGTGATCGTGTCCAGCCTCCTGTCGGCGAGATTGAGTGCCGCCCAGAACAAGAGGTACTGATAATCGGCCGAATCGCGAGCCGCACGCAGCAACTCGTTGTCGATCACGACCTGCGACCCCGGTTTGGTGCTGCTGTCTACGGGCGGGTCGTAGTCGACGAGGTCGTTCCACAGCGGCGCTGGTGTCGAGCCCGCAATGACCGTGTCGTCGGCCAGCAGTTGCTCGACTTCGGCTGCCGTCGTGGCTCCGGGGACGACGCCGGCCAGCTTCTGCATCGTTGCCTCGGGCGAGGTGAATTTGGTGAACGAGATCTTTCCCACTGTCGGCACAGGACTCACGCGACACAGTCTTTCATCACGTGACAAGCCCAGGTGGGATTGGCCGGTGCCGCGAGTCTGAGTCCGACGCGCAAGTCGAAATGTTCGTGTAAGTCGATGGGGAAGCGAGTCGTCCATGCGCCGGTGGGTTGCATACTTACACCCTGCCGCACCCCGGTGAAAGAGTGCGGCACTTCTCCCGGTCGGGTCAGGCGGTCTTCTTGGTCGATACCTTCTTGGCCGCCACTTTCTTGATCGGAGCCTTCTTCGGTCGGCCCTGGCTGCGCAGCTCGACGCCGCCAGCCTTGAGGAGACCACGCACCCGGGCGATTGAGTAGCCGGTCTGCTCGACGAGTTGGTCGATAGATGCCTCGTTGTTGGTGTATTCGTCGGCGAGCACCTTGGCCAACTGCTCGCTCAACCACGGGCTCAGTCTCTCGTTGGGCTCGAGCGTCGGGAAGGCCTCGATCGCACCGCCGGCGTAGCCCTTGTGAGTCTGACCCTTGGGTGCTGTTTCTTCGGCAGCCTCGTTACCCCAGGCGCTCCAGCCGGGCCGGGCATACCGCGCGAACATCTCCAGGTACGGCCCTGGCGAGCAGGATTCAATCAAGTCGTACTGCTCGTCGGGCTTGCGGGAGTGCTCGCGCTTGCGGGTCTCGATCATGTTCACGGTGCTGCGCGCGGGGGCGAGAGTGCGCATGGAGCCCTTCACGCCGAAGAGGATGGGTTCGGTGACGTTGCGGAAGTAGAACCCGACGCCGCGGCCGTCGGGGCCGCCGTCCTTGCGGCGCTTGGCCCAGATCACGTTGGAGACGTAGCGGAAGCCCCAGGCCTGGAGCACCTCGATGCCCTCCAACAGCAGGGCGTTGGGCACCCACAGGTACAGGTGCGCGTTGTCGGCGGTCACCGAGTCCACCGGCAGGGCCTTGATCTCCTCGAGGTCCATGGTCCCGTAACGGTCCAGGCGGCGGTGCTCGGGTGCGACCTTGCCGGTGCGGTTGGCAAAGCGCCAGGGCGGGTCGGCCAGCACGGTCTGGAAGCCGCCGGCCACCGTGGGCAGGGGTGCGATGTCGGCGGCGGGTGGCAGTGTGTCGATCGTCGGCGTCATGGGAAAGATCCTATCGGATAAAGATCTACTTGTCACTATTAGATCTTTATCCGTGTCGTCGGTGTCCAGGCCGAGATCGAGCTCCTCTTGCGGCATGGTGAGTTGGACGCAGCGGACTGCCCGCTGGTTCCCTGTCGGTGTGTTATGACGCAGCGACGAGATCGCGGAGGATGCGCTCGCAGGCGGAGGAGGGCGTGATCTCCTCGATGACGCCGAGCGGCAGGACTCCCGGCGGCAGGCACGAGTCGCTGGCATGACCCATACCGAAGACCACGATGACGCCGAGGCGGGTCAGCTGAATCGCGAGCTGTAGCAGCGCATTCCGGTCGGCGTCGATGGATCGCAGTGACCGGCTGTAGTCGATACCGCCACCGCGGTAGACGACGAGCACGTGACCACGGCCTCCACCGGGACCCACGTGCTGGGCCTGTTCCACCATCGCTGTCAGTGTGGTGATCTGCGGCTCGTAGGTGCAGTACTCGTATCCGGGCAGGCACACGAGGTGCTGGGCGTCGACGATGTTGGCACCCCGACCGAGCACGTGGCACACGTCAGCCAGGGTTGAGCCCCCGCTGGCGGGGCCGAGCGTCGTGACCCGCAGCCGGGGCAGGTCCAGGGGCACGGTGGGTGGCAACGGCGCGGCGAGTCGCGCGAGGTGCGGAACAACACTCGCGAGGGCCGGGATGGGAATGGTCTGCGACACGATGCCCCTGGGTATGGTTTGGCGGCCAGCATATCGCCAGGTGGGGCGAGTAGTCGATGCTCGCGATGAGCGGGCGGTCAGTTGCGTGAATGATCGACGGCGCCGGCTGATGCCGTCATGGCCACGATCTAGTCAGTCAGCGAGTGGTTCATCGCGGCGGCTGACCCGTCGCGATGACCGTGGGCGTAGCCGGCGGCGCTGTAGCTCGTCAGCGGCCCGGCCTTGCGGAGGCGCCCCGGATAGTCTTTCTGCCTGCGCGAAAGAGCACGGCGGGCGTCGTCGTCATAGATCACCAACGCACCCGCACCGGCGGACTCGATCGCTCTAGCCTCCTGCTCCTCGAGCCGTTCCCGCACCCGCGCGGCGAAACCGGCGACCCATGATCGCCGGTACCTACGCGTCTCGCCCGCAGTGGGGTTGCCCGGCGGGCGGGCGGTTTCGACGAGTCGCACCGCCTGGGGCTGGAGGATTTCCCACAGGGCCTGGATGCGGTGGATGTGGCGCCGGACCCCGTACACCTCGACCTGGTAGCGGTCTGGGTACGGGTAGTAGACGAGCTCGCAATGCATCGTCTGGATGAGGCCGAACAGCAACAGTCCCTGCTGTGGCACATACTTTCCGTCGATCATGACGGTCCACTTGATCGCGTCGGGGATCTTCGCACTCGCGTCCAGACCACGTCGGGCCTGTTCGATCGTGGCAAGTTCAATGCCGTATTTCGCCATCAATTCGAATGCGCGGGCGTGGAACACGGCCTCCTCGGGCGTCCCGGCCACACTCTCGGCCTGACGCAACAGCTTGGCGACCTTCGTTTGCATCTTGCGGGTCCGGGCGTCCATGAGGGCTCCAATCGGTATGGGGGTCAACGGAATTGGATCGCGGGCAGCGTTTCAGTCGGCGTGGAACACCAACACGTGCGCACTGCCGCTGGCCTCCCACATCGCGACCGTCGACGGATCGAGCTCGCGATACCGCAGCGCCGCCTCGGCAGCGGCCCGGTCGGGGTAGATGCCGAGCAAGGTTGCCGGGCCATCGGCCGTCGCCGCCCACGCCTCGGCGGCCTGGCGCATGGCTCGATCGATGGGCATCGCGTACGGATCGGCGCGCGGCTCGATCTCGAGGTAAGGGGATTCGGGAGGCGGCGGCTCGAAGCCGACCTCGTCGCGCTCGAAGTCGCCGTGGTCCTCGTCGTCGAAGGTGTCCGGCTCACAGTCGGTGCAGTGGGTCGGGTGAGGAGACCACTGCCACTCGCCGTTCTCGCGCCGGACGACGTATCGCCCGTCGGCAGAAACGAACTCAGTGTCGTCGTCGGGGTTGTCGGGCGAGCCTGGTTGGGAATCTTCGGCGATGTGCGGGTGCAGATGCTGCACCGTCTGCTCGATGCCGACTCCGACGGACGGGCCGATCAGATCGCGATAAGGGTTGTATGGTCTGCGCTCGCGGTGCGACTGGTCGTAGAGGTTGAGGCGGGCGGTCAAGTCGGCGATGCGCTGCTCGGGCGTCATCGCGGCCAACCTCGCACGGGCACGGCAGGCCCGGCACCCGATGCGATCGTGTGCGGTGCGCTGGCCGCACCTGTCGCAGCGCAGAAGCGCCTGCGCGGCTGGCGGAGCGGGCGGGCCGGTCAGGTCCGGATCGTCGGTCATGCTTGCTCACCCTGCTCGCGTGCCTCGAGTTCGAGCGCCCGAGCCTCGGCGTCGATGAGTCGATCGAGCGTCTCGGACCTGCACCGTCGACACGTCTCTTGAGCGTCGTAGATCGCGGCCCGTCCGCACCGAAAGCACCGCTCGAGATGCACGGCTGTCGGGTGCGAGGCGGTCGTGGCCATCACCGTGCCGATCACATGCGCGACGATGATCCGCCTGTGGTCGACGTCGACGAGAGTGGCCAGGTCCAGTAACAGCGGTAGATCCTGCTCGGCTTCGGCCACGATGCGGTCCTTCTCGTCTTCGGTTGCGGCAGTAGTGATTCGGCGCAGTATCACTGTCAGGCCGCTCATCAGAGCATCTCCGGATCGGTGATGACGCGGACATCGTCGGGGCGAGCCAGCGCGCAGGTCATGATCGAGAGCGGACCGTTGCTGCGGCGGTCGGTGAGGTGTAGGTGGAACAGGAGGCGGCCGTCGACCAGCGCCTCGCGGCCGACGATGTGGCCGGACACGTCGGGACCGAGGTCCAGGAGGATGTCGCCGATCTCGAGCTCGTGGGCTTGGCGGCGCAGCAGGCCGTAACCGGCGGCGGCCAGGGTGCGGGCGGCGGCATCGCGGACGAGTGGGACGCGGTCGGGAGCGATGAGGGCGAGCTCGGAGACCAGGACGCCCAGGTGCGGCGATTGGAGCGGCCACGCGAACAGCTGCTCGATGGTCGCCGCAGGGTCGTCGGCGTCGGCGATCTGCCGGGCGGCGTGGGCGATGAGAGGTGCCGCGCCGGTCACGGCGAGCTCGACGGGATCGTCGTCGGTCTGCTCGATGAGAGTGTCGACTCGCTGCCGGATCAAGTAGGCGAGCGGGGGTGTTTTAGGCGGGGGCGTTTCGGGCACGGTGAAGCTCCAGGTGGGTGGTGACAGCGACGGTCTGCAAGCGTCGGTGTGGCGCCGGAATCAATGCCAGTGAGAGCGTGCCGAACGGGGGTCCGGTGAATATCGCGGTCGGGCCGCAGCTAAGCGGCAAGTGGCACAGAAGTGGCACACAAAACTGTGCCATAGAGCTGTGGAGGAGGCACGCGAAGGTGAGAAACTAGCTGACCAGCGAAATTACTGCCTCGAAAACGCGTTATATGCCGCGCTCGTCTTGAAAGCGAGCGTGGGTAAAACCACCGGGGGTTCAAATCCCTCCGCTTCCGCAGATGAGTCCACGTTGCGTGGGATCCAGAGGGGCATTTTTGTACCCCTGCGTCCCACGCAACTGAACCTCGTTCCGGCGAACGACGCGTGCGCGTGATCGCTGAGACCGTATGGCACAATTCCGGCCTGTGAAGAAGGTGATGGCAAGTGCATTGATCGGCGGCGCCGCTGCCACAGGCGTTCTCGTGGGCGGCGGAGAGGCGCACGCCGACGTCACTCCTGGTACGTACCGATACTGCAACACCGAGTTCCAGGGTTTTCACGTTCCGGTGCCGTGGTGCTCGGACTCGACGGTTCGCAATCACCGGTTTGGTGTCACCCCCAGCTTCCGCGGCTACCCCATCACAACCGTTGGCAAGTACGAGTACGTCAGTTTCGGCCAGGGCAACGGACTCAAGATGTACAAGACGCGCAACGGATATGCCGGCTCGCAGTATCAGGGCAACAAGGTCATCGCCAAGTTCGTCTTGACACGCAAGCGCTGAGGTCGCGCGGTCATTCGGCCAGGAACTGATCGATCTGGTTGAGAGACTGCGTCGCGCCCTCGGCCATACCCATGTCGAGGACCTTCTGCAGTCCCTCAACCGTTTCGTAGGTGCTCACGTAGGTGGCCACCGTGCGGCCGTCCCTGTCGGTGAACGAGTATGCGTTGTGCGACAACGGAAGTGACTCGATCGGCGTGAAGTCTTCGTCGGCGAAGCCGTCGCGGAAGGTGAAGCTCGACGGCTTGTCGACGGCGTCGACGAGCCAGTAGCCCGCGTACTTTTCGCCGTCGGGGCCCGTCATGTAGTACGTGACACGCCCGCCCGGCGCCAAGTCGTGATCGACGAATGTCGCGGGGTATTCCGGTGGGCCCCAGACCTTCTCGAGCTGGCGCGGATCGGCGTAGATCTGCCAGACGCGTTCCACCGGAGCGGCGAACTCGGCTGTGATGGTGATCGATCGGTCGTCGAGATTCTTGGTGACGTCGATGACGGGCATTGTCTCAATCCTTGTCGTTGGAAGGCGTCGACGTGGTGTCGTCGACAGCAAGTAATGCGTCGATTCGGTCGATGCGGCCCCGCCAGACCTGCTCGAGCTCGTCGAGTAGGTCCGACACGGCGCGCACGGCCTCGACGTCGCCGGAGGCGAGTTGTTCACGCCCTCGGCGACGCTTGGTCAGCAGTCCGGAGCGCTCGAGCACCGCGACGTGTTTCTGTACGGCGGCGAAGCTCATGTCGTAGTCGGCGGCAAGTGTCGACACCGACTGCTCCTGCGCGAGCACACGCCGCATGATGTCGCGGCGGGTCCGGTCGGCAAGCGCGTGGAACAGTGCGTCTGCTCGATCCTCCGTCGCTGTGCTCACCACACGAACATACAACTGATCGGTTGTATGTGTCGAGCTTTGGTGGGATTCGCCTGCAATGCGCACCCGGGTCCTGCGCCCCGAGTCCTTGCGGTGGACACTGGTGGGATGCGCGACGACGGGAGAGGTGTAGACCGCGACGAACTGGACCCACGGCTCGCCGATTCCCTTCGCGGAATCGAACGCAGGGTCATGGCAGAGGTTCCGCTCCGCGGGCGTGCGGTCGCCGCTGTCTGGGTGGCCGTGGTGGTGCTTGCCGGCGTGAGCGCCGTGACCGCACTGACCGGAAGGTCGACGCCGCTCTCGCAACTCGCGGTCGTCTTCGGTGCCGCCGCGGTGGTGCTGTCCATGGTCGCGGTGATTGTTCGACGCTTCGCGCCCTGCTGGATCGCGGCGGCGGTGAGCGCTGTCGCGGTGCCGATCTCGATTCTGGGCTACTGGGCCGATCAGACTGCGCGCCAACAGACTTCGTTGGGACTCTTGGTGGCCGCGCTGTGCCACATCGCACTAGTGGTCAACTGGGTGCAGTGCGTGCGGCCGCCGGTGGGACACAAGGCGGGCCCCACGCCGTAGCCGTGGCGCGGGTGGGCACCGGACTGTCGAGGTTTCGGCGTCATTCGGTCGTGCGACTGCTGGTAACCGCCGGGGCCGTCGGTGTCGAATAACCGGGTAAGAGGACGGTCGCCCGATCGCCCGGGACAGGGAACATCATGCGATACCGGTGGACTGCAACGACTTTGGCCGCGGCCGCAGTAGCGCTGTCCGTGGCGGGCTGCAACCCCGACGACACTCCATCCGCAACAACTTCGATGCCGACCGTCGTTGTCACCACGACGATGCCTGCGTCGACCACATCAGGTGCGGAGGAGGCCGACTCCGGCACTGCTGTCGAGAAGTCGGACTCTCAGGACGGTGGCGCCACGCAGGCTTCTGGTGGTGGAAGCCAGACCGCGCGGCCGCTGCCTCCCGGGCACGGCGTCGGATCGTCGGCGTTCGTGGGTGACTGGACGCGACACGCCAGTTCGCTCGACCTCGCAGGAGATCAGACGGGCACACTACTCATGGGCTCAGGCGCGCTGAACACCGAGAAGTGGTCGGTCACCTGGACGCGGCGCGGAATGGGCATCACGATCACGATCGGTGACCTGATCGTCAAATCCGGCGAGGGTGTCGGCGATATTTCGAAGGGCGAGACGGTCAGCGGCGATCTGTCGACCGGCGCCCACGGCGGCCCGACCCTGGTGACTAAGGGCCTCGGCGACACCGGCGGCCCGCTCACCTGGTGCAGCGCCGCATCCGCGGGCACTCCAGCGTGCGGGGCGTGATCTCGACAGGCTCGATCAGCGAGGGGTGATCTCGACAGGCTCGATCAGCGAGGGTGGCTCGATCAGCGAGGGGGCGGCTCGATCAGCGAGGGGTGATCTCGACAGGCTCGATCAGCGGCCAGGCGCTCGAGCAGCGAGGGGGCGGCTCGATCAGCGCGAGCGCGTACACAACTCGGTCGTGAGCGCGGCGCCATCACAATAATCTCCTCGGCGGTCCGCTCAGGTACGAGTTGTGTACGTACCGGTGGTCGTCAGGCCGGCGACATCGCGCGCTGAGCCTTCTCGAGCGCGGCGAGGGTGCGAAGCACGTATTCGCGGCGCGAGGTCAGGTCGGCGATGCGGGCCTTGGCGGAGAGTCCCGATTCCTGCTCGGCGGCGGCCAGGCGTGCGTCGATGTCGGTGAGTTCGCTCAGCAGGCCCTCGGCGCGGCTGAGAAGCTCCGCCCGATCGGGCCGCGAGACGTCGTTGCGTCGTGTCGGACTCGTGGTCGCCGTGCTCGCCTTGTCGCCCGTGCTCTTCACGGCGCTCGACTTCACAGCGCTTGACTTCACAGTGCCCGCAGCGGCCCGCGATGCGGATCGCTTGGGTCGAGGGGCGGGGGTACTCGTGCGGATCGCGTTCAACTCGGTGTACGCGTCGCGAGCGCCGACCCGGTGCTCACGCTCCTCCTCGTCGTCGCATTCCACGGAGCCGCCGAGCGGGCGCAGGCCGTAGAAACCCAAGAACTTGCGCGCCTCGGTGATCGTCTCCTCGAGCTCGCGGCACCTGGCGCAGCGCAGTTCGTCGCGAAACTCCGCGACGTCATCGGTGGAGGAGCACCACTCACACGGGGTGGCAGTGTTTTCGGTCACGACAGCGTCGGCAGTTCTGGAGAGCACGTCGAAAACAATACGGGACAAGAGGTTTCAGATTCCAATTCGAGCGTGTCGCACGCCCGACACCCCGCGTGACCACACCCCGCGTGACCAGACCGGGCGACTACAGCCAGTCGCGCTTGCGGAAGTTGATGTAGAGCACGATGACCGATCCGACGATCAGGATCGCGCTGACCCAGACACCCCACGACGTGCTGTATCCGGGGAACAGCACGTTCTGTCCGTAGTAGCCGGTGATGAGGGTCGGCACAGCGATGATGGCGGCCCACGCGGTCAACTTCTTCATCACGGTGTTGAGCCGCGCGTCCATCAGCGAGAGGTTCGTCTCGAAGACACTGCTGAGCATGTCGCGCAGTGACTCGGTCCACTCGGCGGCGCGCAGCACATGGTCGTAGAGGTCGGAGTAGTTGGGATCGAGCTCTGCCGCGTGCTCTCCACGATCCTGGTAGCGGTGCCGCTGGATGGTGCCCACCACCTCGCGCATCGGGAGCACCACCCGCCGCAGCACCACGAGATCCTTGCGCAGGTCGTACGTCCGACGTTGCAGGCTCACATTGGGGACCGACTCGTCGAAGAGGTAGTCCTCGAGCTCCTCGATCTGGTCGTCGAGTACCTGCACCGCGTCGAAGTGACCGTCGACGACGACGTCGAGCACCACATAGAGCAGCCCGCCGATGCCGAACGCCGCGGCGTGCGTGTCCTCGCAGCGCTCCACCACGGTCTTGATGCCGTCGCCCGGATGCATACGCACCGTGATCAGGGCGTTGTCCTTGATGAATATCGAGATGCGGTGCAATGTAAAGGATTTGGCGCGCTGATTCTGCCCGTTGTTGACAGTGGCCCCGGATCGCGGGGGTGGTGGGTCGTCGGAGTCATCGTGAGGATCGCTGTCGGGGCGTCGAACATCCTGTGCCGCAGGAGGTTTCATCTCGATGCCGTACACCATGATGAAGGTGTGGTCGCTGTAGGTGACGGTCTTCACGCGCTCGGCGGCCGAGATCGTGTCCTCGATGGCGAACTTGTTCAACCCGAGTTCGTTTGCGAGCGAAGAGAGCGTCTCATGGCTCGGGCACTGCAGATCGGCCCACACGACGGTGTCGGATTCGCCGATGTGGTCGGAGACCGATTCGAGCGAGAACCCGTCGACCTTCTTGCCGTCGCGCCAGATCTGACCCTGGATGCGCTCGTCTCCCATGACGTCATCCTGCCACGCGGCGAGAGGTCCTCGACGCTGCCGCGCTCGCCCGACCTGGCAGGATCGGCCCATGGCCCACCGCATCCCGTCGCTCACCGGAGTGCGTGCGCCGGCCGCGGCCGCGGTCTGCCTGACACATGCGGCGTTCTGGACCGGCAACTACACCGACGACTACGTCGGGCGCCTGTTCTCGCGGTTCGAGGTCGGCGTCGCCATCTTCTTCGTACTCTCGGGGTTCCTGCTGTTCTCGGAGTGGATTCGACCGCTGCAGAAGGGCTCGGGCCCACCGTCGACGCGGCGCTACTTCTGGCATCGCGCACGCCGAATCCTGCCCGCGTACTGGATCACGGTGATCGCGGTCTACCTCGTCTACGGCTGGTATTCGCCGGGTGGCGAGGCCGTGGTGACGGGCGTCGGCTGGTCGGGTTTCTGGCGCAACGTGACGCTGACGCAGGTCTACGGCATCGGCCACCTGCATGCCGGCCTGACCCAGATGTGGAGTCTCGCAGCAGAAGTCGTGTTCTACCTGCTGCTGCCGGTGATCGCATGGCTGCTGATCGTCGTCGTGTGTCGACGCCGCTGGCGACCGGATCTACTCATCGGTGGCCTGCTCGTGATCGGGCTGGTGAGTCCGGTGTGGGCGGTGCTCGTCGACGGAAATCCCGACGCCGATCCGACGGCCCGACTCTGGGCACCCGCCTTCCTCGGATGGTTTATCGCCGGCATGGTCCTTGCGGTCTGCGCGCCCCTCGTCGCGAAGTGGAACACCTGGTTCTGGCCCGCGGCCGCGGCTGCCGCGTTCCTCGTGTCGGGTCTGCCGCTGGCAGGTGAGCCGACGATCACGCCGAGCACGGCGTCGGCCACGATCGTCAAGCATCTGCTCTACCTCGTCATCGCCGTCGGGATGGTGGGTCCGCTCACCGCCACCGACCAGTCGTCGCCGTGGGCTCGGCTGTGCGGGAGCCGACCCGTCGTGTGGCTCGGCGAGATCTCCTACGAGTTCTTCCTCGTGCACGTACTCGTACTCGAGGTGGTCATGGATCTGCTGAACTACCGCGTATTCAGCGGCAATGTCGTCGTGGCGTTCGTGGTGACTACCGCGATCAGCATCCCGGTCGCGTGGTTGTTGCACCGCGCGACCCGACCCCTGTGGCGTGCGACGACGCCCCGGGCACCCGAATTGCGCAGGTAGAATCTGGGAACGCGGCGGAGCCGGGGAACCACTCCCGCTCGCCAGACAGTCCCGAATCGAAGGCGTTACGACGATGATCGACAAGAGCGCGGCCCAGCGGGGTGGCGACAGCAGTGCGCAGATCCGCAGTTGGTGTGAGCGATCGGCCATCGCGGGTGAGCGCCCCGAACTCTCCGATGCCGCCGCAATACTCGTGGCGTCGGGGTACCTCACGCCTGCGGGTCGGGCGATCCTGGTTCGCCGGATTTCTTCCGGACTACCTGTGCCGACGCTGCCTGCGGGTTTCGGCGAGCTGCGTCGACTCCAGCGGGCGATCGTCCAGCTCGAAAGCCAACTCGACGCCCCGATGGTGCCCGGAATGGTCGTGACGCTGATGCGCGGCCGTCTCAACGGGCTGCTGCGTCGGCGCGACGACTCGCGCAAGCTGATCGTGACCGCGAAGGGCGTCTTCGCAGGTAGTACGCGCGCCATCCGGAGGGAGCGTCGGGAGAACGTGTACCTCGAGATCGAGGAACGCGAGCGGCTGTTCGCCGGACTGCTCTGCACACCGACCCCGAACGTGAACACATCGAATCCGATGCGCCGTGCGGGAACGGCGGCTGTGGAACGGATCGCGGGCGTCGTCGGACAGGTCGCCGCACGCTCGGGGTATCCGCAGGCGGGGGAGTGGGCCAACCGCGTTGCCGCAGTCGACGGCACTCCCGCGTCGCCGAGGACCCCCGCTTCACCGCTGTCCGGGGTGGCGAACTTCGTCGACGGCTACGAGACGCTGATGTTTCTCGCCGCCCACTACTACGACCGCATCATGCGCAATCCGGCCTGGCGGTCGGACCATTTCGCCGTGCAGCGCACGCAGGTCAATCTGCACGCCGAACTCGCCGAGATCGTCGCCGACGTCATCGCGCTGCGCTCCGTGCGGATCGACCTCGACCGCGCCAAGCGCAACGGCGGATTCGACGCCTCGTTCGCCGCCCAGATCGACCGTCGCGAAACGGTGTTGCGGCCGGTCTGGACCGAACTCATCGACCGTGTGCAGGCGCTCGGCGACGTCGCGCACGTCGTCGAGTCGGCCGCCGTCGAACTGCAGATCCTGTCTGAATACAACAGGGCCGCAACCATCGACGACCGGATCGACGCGCTCATCGCCAGGTCGGGCGACCGGGAGATCTCCGTCGACAACGCCAAACGCCTGAGCGAGCAGGTGCGCAGCGGCGAGGAGCAGTTGCGTATCTACCGCGACGTCCTCGAGGGCAACATCGCTCGGATCTCACCTGCCGTGCCGCGCGAGCTTCCCGCCCGCTACGAGCCGTCCTGACCGCGTCGTTTCAGGCGCGCGACCAAGACCGCAGGTGATCTTTTTCGACGCTGCTCAGCCGTCGAAGTGAGTGTGCCGCCACGTCGACGACGGCCATCTGGGTGCTCGCGACACAGGCGGGTTTGGAGTCGTCCTCGGCGTGCGCGCCGCGGATCTCATAACCGATGGTGAAGTCGACCGATCGAAAACCCTTGATCCACATGCCAATTCGCAGCGGCGAATCGTCGTGCCGTAGTTGGCTCTGATATCTGATCTTGACGTGGACGATCATTGCGCTCTTGATCAGTTCGGCCTGCGACCCGGTCGGGGTGTCGGCTTCGGCGGCCAGGGTGGTTGCCATGACCAACCATTGGATGCGCGCCTCCTCCATGAGGGTGACCATCCGCGCGTGGTTGATGTGACCGAACGCATCCATGTCCGACCACCGCACGGGGACCTCGGCGACGAATGCGAAGTCTCGGACACCGAGACCGCGTTCACCTGCAGGCTTCGCCGAACTGTCCGGATTCTTTGGTGTCGTCACAAATAACAACCCTATGTCGACGTTGCGTGAAGGCGGTTCGGGGATGTCGATTGCCAGGATCGACACGTACCCTGTGGACGACACCGGCCGCAGTGGGAGGGGAACCCACTGATTGCGGGCCGTCTAGACAATAACGATGCGCTGTTGAAGAAGATGCGCACTGCTGCGAGCGCCCGACCATCAACGGTCGGCGCGCTCCGAAGAGTTCGAGGAGACCGTTGCATGGCTGGGCGTTGGAGAATCGCGGCTGCGCGTCGGCGTACGGAAGGTAGTGGATCGGTGCTTCGGCGATCTGCAGTACTCGCGACCGCGCTTGCCGGATGTGCCGCGCTACTCACCGGTGTTCCCGCCGCGAACGCGGCACCCGTGCCCGTCGCGAAGATCGCGAAGGTTCAGAAACTCGGACCGCTCAGAACCGACATCTGGGTCACGTCGCCGTCGATGAAGACGAAGATCAAGTTGTCGGTGCTGACCCCCGCGGACGCGTCAGGCCCGCGGCCGACCGTCTATATGCTCGACGGCGCCGGAGCCGAGGGCGACGTGAGCGACTGGATCACCAAGGGCCACGCGGGCCGCTTCTTTGCAGGCAAGAACGTCAACGTGGTGCTGCCGACCGGCGGTAAGGGCAGCTTCTACACCGACTGGCAGAAGCACGATCCCAAAGTGGGACAACCCATGTGGGAAACCTTCCTCGCCAAGGAACTCCCCCCGCTGATCAACAAGCAGTTCGACGGCAACGGCCGCAACGCGGTCATCGGCCTGTCGATGGGCGGCCAGGCGGCGTTCGCGCTCACCATCCGTCACCCGTCGACCTACAGCGGACTCGCCTCACTCTCGGGTTGCCCGCCGGTCTCCGGCGCCGCCAACGAGGCCTACGTGCGCACGACCGTCGGTCGCGATGGGGGCGACGCGACGAATATGTGGGGACCGTTCGGTTCGGCGGGCTGGGACGCTCACGATCCGGCCAAGCATCTCGACGCGCTGCGCGGCAAGAACATCTTCTTGGCCGCCGGATCCGGCGCGATCGGCCCACTCGATCTGCAGCGTCGCATCGAACCCGACGAGGGCCCACCCGAGGCCGTGACGGCGTCGTCGTCGGCGCTGGAGCTGGGCGCCTACCGCTGCTCGCTGGAGTTCGCCGCGACGATGCGCGCCAACAACGTGCCCTACACCGACGGCTTCCGCCTGATCGGCACGCACACCTGGGCCTACTGGGAGCAAGACCTTCCCGCCGCCTGGCGCACCGTCTCGCGCGGCCTGTACTGAGCCGCCGCTCGGGAATGCCCTAGCCGACCGAGTGGTCCTCGGCCCAGCGGGTGGCGAAGCTCAGGAAGGCGTCGTTCTCGTCGGCCTCGGTGACGGTCGCGCGTACGCCGTCGCCGGCGAAGGGTCGGATGATCACGCCTGCGTCGCGCGCGGCGTCGGCGAAATCAGTTGTCGCGTCGCCGAGTTCGATCCAGACGAAGTTCGCCTGCGTGGCCGGGACGCGATATCCCATGTCGCGCAACCGGTCTGCGACTCTGGTGCGCTCGCTGACGATCGCCTCGGTGCGCGCGAGTAGCTCGTCGTCGGCGTCGAGGCTTGCGACGGCCGCGGCCTGAGCCACCGAGTTCACGGAGAACGGTACGTGGGCCTTGCCGAGCGCGGTGATCACCTCGGGATGTGCGATCGCATATCCGACGCGCAGCCCCGCGAGTCCGTACGCCTTCGAGAATGTCCGCAGCACAACCAGATTGGGGTACTCGCGGTGCAGTTCGATGGCGTCGTACGCCTGAGTCTGCGACGGCCGCACGTACTCGAAGTACGCCTCGTCGAGAGCGACGACGACGTCGCTGGGCACCTTGGCCAGGAAGGTCCGCAGGCTGTCGGCGTCGACGATGGTGCCCGTCGGGTTGTTCGGGTTGCAGACGAAGATCAGGCGGGTGCGGTCGGTGATCGCGTCGGCCATCGCGGGTAGGTCGTAGCTGAGCTCGTCGGTCAGTGGGATCTGCACCGGCACGGCTCCGACGAGACGGGTTGCCAGCGGATAGGTCTCGAACGACCGCCAGCCGAACAAGACCTCGTCGCCCGGCTCGCAGGTGATGGTCACGAGGTTCTGACAGAGGCTGACCGAGCCGCAGCCGACCTGGATCTCATCCTCGGTGACGCCCAGACGCTTGGCGAGTGAGGCCGTCAACTCGACCATGCCGTTGTCGGGGTAACGGTTGATGGTCTGCAGCGAATCGGTGATGGCCTGCTCGACGCTGGGCAACGGGCCAAACGTCACCTCGTTGCTCGCGAGTTTGATCGCGCCGGGAAACGTTGCACCGGGCACGTAGACGGGCAGTTCTTCGAGGTGGAGGCGAAGGCGGAAACTCACACGTCAAATGTAGGACGCGGGTACGCGCGTGCCGAAACCGGCTCATGTGAGGCGACGTTTGCGCGTTCTCCGCGACGCCTCCGTCAGGGGCCGTCTGTGCAGGTCGTCGTGCCGACTAGCTCGCGGTTTGCTTCCGACTGACGACCGTGTGTAATCTTTCCACTCGGCAGTTCGAAAGGACTCCGCCAAGGAGGCGTGCCAGAGCGGCCGAATGGGACTCACTGCTAATGAGTTGTCTCGCTAAAACGGGACCGGAGGTTCAAATCCTCTCGCCTCCGCCACCGCAGTCTGCCTCGACCGCGGAGAACTGAATAACGCTACGCGCCCGTAGCTCAACGGATAGAGCATCTGACTACGGATCAGAAGGTTTGGGGTTCGAATCCCTACGGGCGCACCACACAACTCCCCGTCACCGGTACTCGGTGGCGGGGAGTTTGTCGTCGACGGGTCTCGTCCGGCGTCCCGGTGCCAGGTCTGCACGCGGTCTCGCCGAGGTCACTGTTGTGAATCGGACACTGAGAATCCGCAATCATGGGTGATTTACTGAAGTGGCGCAAGTGCTTGATGTGACATTTCGGTCCTGGGTCGTACGACGAGAGGAACTCTATGCCTTCGCCCATTGCAAAAATCACTGCCGAGTTGTTCGGCACGTTCTGGCTGGTCTTCGGCGGTTGCGGTACCGCGATCTTTGCCGCGAAAGAGGTGGCTGTCGGTGACGACACCGGCACCCGAATTCAGGTGGGTGTCGGCTACCTCGGCGTCGCCCTCGCCTTCGGTCTCACCGTGGTCACGATGGCGTACGCCCTCGGTCACATCTCCGGAGGCATTTCAATCCCGCCATCACGCTCGGTGCCTGCGTCGGCGGACGTACCCCGTGGCGCGACCTACCGGGCTACTGGGTCGCGCAGATCGTCGGCGGTCTGCTCGCGGGACTCGCGCTGTGGGGCATCGCCTCGGGCAAACCGGGGTGGTCGCGTGAAGGAAATATGGCTGCCAATGGCTACGCCGAGCACAGCCCCGGCAACTACACACTTGCCGCGGTCATCGTGGCGGAAATCCTGCTGACCGCGTTCTTCCTGATCGTCGTGCTCGGTGCGACGGACGTCCGCGCACCAAAGGGTATGGGCGCCTTGGCAATCGGCTTGAGCCTGACGCTGATTCACCTCATCTCGATCCCGATCTCCAACACGTCGGTCAACCCGGCGCGCTCGACGGGTGTCGCCTTCTTCAACGGCAACGGCGCACCGGGACAGTTGTGGGTTTTCTGGGTTGCACCTCTCGTCGGCGGCATCATCGGCGGCTTGCTGTACCCGCTGTTGTTCGAGGATGGGCGTTTCAAGTTCGCGCCCCTGCAGAACACCGTCTGACGGAGTCAGCATGCAGAACACCGTCTGACCGAGCACACCTGACCACCCACGACGGGCCGGCCCCCGGGCGCGGGCCCGGGGCCGCCCGGGGGGGGGGGGGGGGGGCGGTTTGGGGGGGGGCGGGGGCGGGGGGGGGGCAGGGGGGGGGGGGAGCAGGGGGGGGAAGGAGGCGGCCGGGGCGGGGGGGGGCCGCGGCGGGGGGCAACACA
>NZ_LZMI01000002.1:0-2306 GCF_001665475.1 Gordonia sp. 852002-51296_SCH5728562-b
CCACATTCGTGTTCAGCGTGATGGTGGCGATGGATCTCGCTTTGACCGGTCCCGACGACGCCCCGGGGACCTCGTCGTCGTATCTGAGTGGGTCACATCGGGGTGGATCACGCAGCCGCGTGGCTCGCTGGTGTGATGGTGCCGCTTCCGGTCGGGGTCGACGGCTGAGCAGGCGAGATGCTGCCCGTGGGCGTCGATGGCTGAGCAGGCGTCACATTGTTACCCGGCGTCGACGGCTGAGCGGGCGAGACGTTGTTACCCGGAGTCGACGGGACAGCAGGCGAGACATTGTTGGTCGGAGTCGACGGCACAGCGGGTGAGACGTTGTTGGTCGGCGTCGACGGCACGGCAGGCGAGACGTTGTTACCCGGCTGCGACGGGACAGCGGGCGAAACGTCGTTACCCGGCTGCGACGGCACTGCGGGAGACACCGTGCCGGCGCCGTCGGACTGCGACCCGCCGCTTGTCGACGAGTTGCTGTAGGGCGGCGTCGCGGCATGCGAGGTGCCACCGTGGCCCATTGCCGTCACGCCGAGGCCGATTCCGATGGCCGCGATGATCAGTGCGAGTCCGGCGATGACGCCGACGATCACGTTCTTGCGCTTGGGAGCAGATGCAGTGGCTGCACTGCCGGTGGCGCCGATGCTGGGGTCCTGTGTTGTGGTGAACATGACTACTTCTCGATTTCCCGGTCTCGCGGCCGATCTGGTGTTTTTCTTTCGACACCAATGAGTTTCGCCGTGATACGCGCGGTCTCACATCCACTGCGCGGCCGATTGGCCGGGTGATGAGCCCATCCACCGATCGGTGGATACGGAGACCCGCACCGCGCCGGCAACACCGTCGATCCCCGCGCCTCGGCGACAACTTTCCGGGCGACGTCGGGGCTGCCCTCTGCCCTCCGTCGACCAGCCAACACCCACAGCTGGGGCTAGGCGATGAGGGTGTCTGGAACCGCTGACAAGTTGGCAGATTCCGAACCGGAATTCACGACGCCGATTCCTCGCGGAACTCCCGCACGCAGGGGTGGTTGTGGTCACGCACGATCCGTCTTCGCGTTCTCATCCAAACTTCGGAGTAGTCGCAGTGGAGATCAATCAGGTAGCTTTTTCAGCGTGGCGCGCGCTTGTTTGCGCACTTCGCTGTCAGGATCGTCCAGGTACTGCGCGACCACTGGTCGTAGCCCCGACGGAAGCGGTCTGTACTGACGGATGGCTCTGATGCCCAAGGGACGAACACTGGGATCGTCGAGCTGGTCGACGACGACCTGCAAACCTTCTGGCAGCCCCTGCTTGACCAGCCACTCGAGAATCGCAGCCCGACCTGACCCGAGAGACCGATCAGCACCGAGCTTCGCCATCTGCTCATAGTCACTGGGCACCGCAAGGTAGAGAAGCGCGTTACCGATCGCGAAAGAGTTGATTTCTGGCAGTGGAGGATTCAGGTAGTACTGCTCCATCAGCAACGGAACAGCATCCGTCCCCATTGCATCGATTGTCGTGAGGGAGCGATATAACCCATCCCGAAAATTCGCGAGATCACGATGATCCGTCAACCCTGAGTACTCTTCGACATTCCGCACCCAATCAATCAGCATTGGAATCAGCGCCGGATACCGCTCGGTTGTGTTAACGAGATCGCGCATCTGCCGAAAACGCAACCCATGGCGTTTGCTAATCTTCGTGATGTCAGCGGATAGGGCGGCATGCGCTGCTATCCACTCCGGAGTTGGCTCCATCTAGTGCAAATCCATTCGTATCAGTTTCACTTGGCCACTGTTAATCAGCGTCGTCAACATTCGATGAGATTCGCGTGAGTTAGTCGTTCAAGGTTCCTGAGCGCCTTGCGCTGACCGCAGTGGCAGGTCCCCGATAACCGGTCCAGGCAGTTCTAGAGCCAGTTCCTTGTTGTGATCGTCAGTCGATCTCGCAGCCCACGGGGTGATGCTGGTGGGTGCATCCGGCAGCGTACTCGGCCGGGGTTCGATAGCCCAGTGCCGAATGCCGGTGTCGGTGGTTGTGGTCGGCCTTGAAGTCGCCGATGACCACACGGGCCTCCAACAGGGTGGGCCAGCAGTTGCGGTTCAAACACTCGTCGCGCAACCGGTTGTTGAACGACTCGATGAACCCGTTGTTCCACGGTGTGCCGGGCGGAATGTAGGAGATCCCGACCGACCCTGCACAGAACGCCTGCAGGGCTTCTGAGATGAACTCAGGGCCGTTATCCATACGCAGCACCATCGGCGGGCCACCCCAGATCGCGAACGTCTTCTCCAACTCCTCGATCAACCGCTCAGCCGGAATCGA
>NZ_LZMI01000003.1:0-32392 GCF_001665475.1 Gordonia sp. 852002-51296_SCH5728562-b
CCCCTACGTGTGGGTCAAGACCGCTGACCAGATCCTCGACTCCATCGCCCACTACTGCACACGAATTAATGACTCAGGACACTAGTCGACGTCGCGCGTAGTCGCGACGCGCGGACGAACGGCGTACGGCGACTGTCGGAACTTTGGACTAGTGTCGTGCAGACACACGGGGGACGGTGTGCGAGGTTCGGGAACGTATCGGCTTTCTCCGGCGTTGAAGCCGAACGGACACAAGAGTCAGACACACGACACAGACACCGAGACACGACACAGACACCGAGAGGAGACTCGATGGCGATGCTCTTGCGCGAAGCGCTTGGCGACAGCTTGCGCCGGGTGCGTACCCAGCAAGGCCGAACGCTGCGCGAAGTATCCACGAATGCACGGGTCAGTCTGGGATATCTGTCCGAGGTGGAACGCGGCCAGAAAGAGGCGTCGAGCGAACTGCTCGCCTCGATCTGTGATGCTCTCGACGTCGAGATCGCCGACCTGCTTCTCGACGTCGGTACGGCCATGCGACCTGAGACAGCCGACGCCGATGCGATGGCATTGGCGGGCGAATCGGGTCTCGGTTCCCCAAAGGTCGTCATCCCATCGCCCGACACTCACCGGACCACTGCGCTTGCCGCTGCCTGACAAGTGCCAATCTGTCGGCGGGTAGGCGCTAGATTGGTCTCAGTACCTAGATTGGTCTCAGTACATCGACAGATCCCGCTGAATCGATAAGACCGGCCGAGTCGTTGAGACCCGCGCAATCGATAAGACCTGTCGGACCGAGGTTCGACGACGCTGAATGGAGTTGACGAAGAGCATGGCGAATCCGTTCGTGAAGCTGTGGCGCTACCTGATGGCAGCAGGCAACGCGAAGATCGACGAGAACGCCGATCCGAAGATCCAGATCCAGCAGGCCATCGAGGACGCACAGCGTCAGCACCAGGCGCTGTCACAGCAGGCGGCCGCCGTCATCGGCAATCAGCGTCAGCTCGAGATGAAGCTCAACCGGCAACTCGAGGAGATCGAGAAGCTCCAGGCGAATACTCGTCAGGCGCTGACTCTCGCCGATCAGGCGACAGCCGCAGGCGACACGCAGAAGGCCCAGGAGTACACCAACGCGGCTGAGGCGTTCGCCGCGCAGCTCGTCACCGCGGAGCAGAGCGTCGAAGACCTGAAGGCCCTCCACGATCAGTCGTTGCAGGCCGCTGAGCAGGCCAAGCATGCTGTCGAACGCAACGCGATGATTCTGCAGCAGAAGCTTGCCGAGCGGTCGAAGCTCCTCAGCCAGCTCGAGCAGGCCAAGATGCAGGAGCAGGTGTCGGCGTCGCTCAACCAGATGAGCGAACTGTCGGTACCCGGGAACACCCCGAACCTCGATCAGGTGCGCGACAAGATCGAACGCCGCTACGCCAACGCACTGGGCTCGGCCGAACTGGCCAAGAACAGCGTTCAGGGCCGCATGCAGGAGGTGCAGCAGGCCAGCGTTCAGATGGCAGGCCACTCGCGCCTCGAGCAGATCAGGGCCAGCATGAACGGCGGAGCGCTACCGTCCGGTGGTACCGCGGCCCAGCCGGCTCAGAACGCGACCCCTGCCCAGCAGCCGACGCAGCCTGCGACCGAGCCCCCCACCAGCAACTGACGGGTACACCGCCCCGCGTCGGGATCGTTGCCGGACCAGACGCCGGGCACGCTTTTCCAGCGTTCGCACTCGCCGAGCGCTGCCGCGACATCGGTTGGCAATCGACCGTATTCACCGGCACGCAGTGGTACGCCGCGGCCGGTAGTCGGGGCATCGACATTGCAGAACTCCCGGAACTGCGGCCAGACGACGCCGACGACGACCTCGACGCCGGAGAGAAGCTGAGCGGACGAGCGGCTCGCATGGCCGTGCGCCTCGCGCCGGTGCTGGCGAGTCGACGTATCGACCTGGTGCTCTCGGACGTCATCACCGTTGCCGGATCGTGGGCTGCAGAGTTGACCGGGCTACCGTTCGTCGAACTGTCGCCGCACCCGCTGTACGCGCCGTCGAAGGGGCTGCCGCCGGTCGGGGCAGGTATGACGCCCGGCCGCGGGTTCCGTGGCCGATTGCGCGATACAGCGATGCGCGCCGCAAGCAATCGTTCCGTCGCGCTCGGTGTGCGTCAGCGCGCCGCAGCGCGCAGCGGCATCGGTCTTGCGGATCGGGTACCGTCGCCTGCCGCCCGACTCATCGCGACCCTTCCCGCCTTGGAGGTCTGGCGACCGGATTGGCCGCGCGACACCCATCTCGTCGGTCCGCTTCTCTGGGAGCCGACCACTCAGATCTTCGAACGGCCTTCGGGCGAAGGGCCGCTGATCGTAATAGCGCCGTCGACCGCGGTCACCGGTTGCCCGGACCTGCTCGACGAGACGCTCGGCGCACTCGGCGCGATAGCGTCACGGACCCCGATACGTGCCGTGATCTCGTCACTGGACCCGCCTGCACCGGAGACACTTGCGCGTGCAGGCGCGGCGACGGTGAGCTTCGGACTCGGTCGCCAGGACGAGTTGCTTGCCGATGCTGACCTCGTGGTGTGCGGTGGTGGCCACGGAATGCTCGCGAAGTCGTTGTTGGCCGGAGTCCCCGTCGTCGTCGTTCCCGGCGGCGGTGACCAGTGGGAACTGGCGAATCGGGTGAGCAGGCAGGGCAGTGGTGTGCTTGTTCGGCCCGCCGACGCGGCGTCGATTGCGGAGGCGATCGAGGCGGTACTGCGCGATCCTGCCCACGCCGCTGCTGCAGCCCGGGCACGAGAGTCGGCGACCGCGGTGACCGACCCGATCGAGGTGCTGCGCGGCGTGCTCGCGTCGGCGGGAACGTAGGCTGGCCGAGTGCGTCTCACGGAGTTCACGGAGCTGATGACAACCCAGTTCGGGGTGTCGTCGGCTGATGCGATCCTGGCCGATCACGTGCTCATCGAGTTCGGTGGCCGGACCGGGGCTCAAGCCATCGAAGAAGGCGTCGATCCCCGTGACGTCTGGGTGGCGATCTGCCGCGACTTCGACGTTCCGCGCTCGCGGTGGTGACACCCACGCGGTGAGTTCGGGGCCGACGAGTCACGCAGTCCAGTCGACGCGATCGGCCATGTCGAGCAGGCGCTGTCTGCGGACCTCTCCGGTGGCCCCGATCCAGGCGATCAAGCCGTAGACGTGGGCACGAAAGTCGTTGTGCCCGTGATGGTTCTGCGCTTGTGCCCCGGTGAGCGCAGCATTGTGTAGCAGTGCGCGCAGGGCGTCGTAGTCGTGGCGCGATACGCGGGGACGGTCGTTGACGACGAGCCCTGCCAGCCGCTGCTGCTGATGGCGATGCATGACGCGGGTCTTCTTGGTGTTGACGGCGAAACCGCAGTCGTCGACGATGCGCGTAACGGTCCACAGTGCACGTGGGAGGTCGAGGTCGTCGCCGGAGACCGCGAGGTCGTCGCCGTATCGGGTATAGCGCAGGCCGTTGGCGTTGGCATAGCCTGCGATACGTCGATCCACCTGTGCGAGAGCGAGATTCGCGAGATGCGGTGACGTCGGAGAGCCCTGGGGGAGATGGCGTCGTCGGAGCAGGCTCGCGTGCGCATAGTCGATTCCCGAAAGCTGGTCGGCGGGCGTCGATGTCGTGCACAGTTCGGCGAGAAGACGTGCGATGTGCGGTGGATAGCCGACCTCGTCGAAGATCCGACGGACCCGGCCCACCCCGATCGATTCGAAGCAGTGCAACAGGTCGACGCGCAGCACCGTCGTACGGTCGCTGTGCGGCCACGCGAAGGCGGCCGGTGAGGAGCCCGGCTCGAATCCGCGCGCGGCCGGGTGAGCGGGGATTCGCACGACGAGCCTGCGCAGGAGCCGACGCTGCGTCTCACGCATCCGCGGCTTGGGTGCCTCGATGACGCGCACCCCGGAACGTTTCTCGCGGCGGAACACCCGATAGTGCCGCAGCCGCGGGTTCGCGGTACGCAACCAGGTACCGCGATCGGCGAACCATTCGAGTTCGGGCACCGTGAAGTCCAGCCATACGGCGAACTGTTCGACGTCGGACAGCAAGGGGAGGTCGTGGGCGAGTGCCGTCGCCGGTGGCGGACCGGGAAGTTCGACGACGCGCGTGGCAGGCGGATCGGGCACCGTCCAGGGAACCAGAGCCAGCCGAAAGATCTCGGCGGTGTGCGTGGGCTCGTCCGGTGCGAGGGCGAAGGCCTCCTGTGCGACGTCGACGCAGATCTCCGCAGGTAGCTCGATGCCGACGGCTCGAACGACCGCGGGCCACGTCCAGTCGACGATCCTGTCGGCGATGGCCGCTGCGAGGACCCTGACCTGATCGGTGGTGAACGGCGGTTGCGGTCGGGTCATCGTGATCGGGCAGCCGTGACGGGGGCGGATGGCGTGATGGGGGCGGATGGACGGCCGGGGTGACCACGAGCCGAGTACTCGTCGCCGGCTGGCACGCGCAGCGTGCGGAGCGGCGTCGGACGCAGGAACCAACTGTGATGTGTACCCAGGGGTTGCCCCTGAGACGGATCTCTCGATCCACTCTCACCCCGGCCGCCCACGTCGACGACCCTAGTTGTTTCTTCGACGAAAGACCGTCGATGCGATACTTCGGCCGAACGTCGCTGCTGTCGGATGGTGGCGCTACTGGGTGGTGGCGAATCGACCTTCGCCCGCGTGTCGTGCTTGCCGTCGAACACGTGTTCGCGCAATGCTGTATTCAGTGGAACCACAGCGACCTCGGATGCGTCAGAGATTCTGCCAGACCGGTTTTTGCCAGACCCGGACTCGCCAGATCCGGTTTTGTCAGACCTACCGACTAGCGTCCAACGCAACATGAAACGAACAACAGCCTCGAAGACAACACGTTCAGCGCGTAGCACGCAGGACGGCACAGACAAACCTCAACCATCCCGAACAAGGAGAGATTCCATGGCTGCAGCTCCCCAGGACCGCGAGAAGGCTCTCGACCTCGCGCTGGCCCAGATTGACAAGAACTTCGGTAAGGGCTCGGTGATGCGCCTCGGTGAGGAGAGCAGGCAGCCGATCGAGGTGATCCCGACCGGCTCCATCGCACTCGACGTCGCGCTCGGTATCGGCGGTCTGCCTCGCGGTCGTGTCGTCGAGATCTACGGCCCGGAGTCGTCGGGTAAGACCACCGTCGCACTCCACGCGGTGGCCAACGCCCAGGCTGCTGGTGGTATCGCCGCCTTCATCGACGCCGAGCACGCCCTCGATCCCGACTATGCGGCCAAGCTCGGTGTCGACACCGATGCACTGTTGGTCTCCCAGCCCGACACCGGTGAGCAGGCTCTGGAGATCGCCGACATGCTGATCCGTTCCGGCGCGCTCGACATCCTGGTCATCGACTCGGTGGCCGCGCTGGTGCCCCGCGCCGAGATCGAGGGCGAGATGGGCGACAGCCACGTCGGTCTGCAGGCACGCCTGATGAGCCAGGCGCTGCGCAAGATGACGTCGGCGTTGAGCAGTTCCAAGACCACCGCGATCTTCATCAACCAGCTCCGCGAGAAGATCGGCGTGATGTTCGGCTCACCCGAGACCACCACGGGCGGCAAGGCGCTGAAGTTCTACTCGTCGGTGCGACTCGACGTGCGTCGTATCGAAACCCTCAAGGACGGCACTGACGCCGTGGGTAACCGCACTCGCGTCAAGGTGGTCAAGAACAAGGTCGCACCGCCGTTCAAGCAGGCCGAGTTCGACATCCTCTACGGCCAGGGCATCTCCAAGGAGGGCTCACTCATCGACATGGGTGTGGCCGAGGGGTTCATCCGCAAGTCCGGCTCGTGGTTCACCTATGAGGGCGACCAGCTCGGCCAGGGCAAGGAGAACGCCCGAAAGTTCTTGTTGGAGAACACCGATATCCGCGACGAGGTCGAGAAGAAGATCAAGGAGAAGCTGGGTATCGGTGCGGTCGTCGACGCCGACGACATCGCTCCCGCGCCGGTGGAATTCTGATCTGCGCGCATCGCCGATGAGTTCACCCCATGACCCCGGGGAGTCGAGTGAGTCCACGACGGAACGGAAAGGTCCGTCCGCGTGGGATGTTGCACTCCGGCTCCTCGGGGTTCGTGCGCGTAGCCGTTCCGAGATGGCCCAGCGTCTGGCGCGCCGAGGATTCGACGCCGACACCGTCGACGAGGTGATGACCCGTCTCGACGCCCACCAACTGCTCGACGACGAGGAGTTCGCCGCCGAGTGGGTGCAGTCACGCCACACCTACTCGGGGCGAGGACGCGTCGCGTTGCGGCACGAACTCGCCGCCAAGGGAGTCGACGTCGCGATCGTGCAGCGAGCGCTTGATGAGATCGACCCCGACGACGAACGCGCCGCAGCTCGTAACCTGGTCGAGCGAAAGCTCACGCCGACTGTGACCGAGCAGCTTGTCCGCGCCGCCGAGGACAACGACAGATCAGTGCGCGACAAGCACTTTCGACGCCTGGTCGGCATGCTCGTCCGACGCGGCTACCCGCAGGCCACGGCGATCGACGTCGTCGGCGGGGCGATCGACGAGATCACCTCCGCCGACTGACGTCAGGCCCGTGGCTTGGGCGAGGGCATCGGCATGTTCTCCATGGCCGCCTGGTCGACCTGATCGGCGTGGGGCACGTCGTCGGTGTTACCGCCGCGACCCTGCCGCAGTCTCCGCTCGATGTACGTCGCCAGCGACGACAGCGCGAAGTTGATGATGATCAGGATGATGGCGATCACGATGAGAACCGGGATGTAGTTGCCGTACCGGGCCGCGGACAGCTGTGCCATGTGAATGATCTCGGAGTATCCGATGACATAGCCGAGCGCGGTGTCCTTGAGGGCAACGACCATCTGCGAAACGATCGCAGGCATCATCGCCGTGATGGCCTGCGGGAGCAGTACCGACAGCATCATCTGTGTCTTGCGCATGCCGAGCGCCTTGGCCGCCTCGGTCTGCCCGGTGGGCAGCGATTTGATGCCCGAGCGCAGGATCTCGGCCATCACCGAGCCGTTGTAGAGCGTCAAGCCGCAGACCACAGCCGCGAAGGCCAACTGTGACGACGGCACCACTCCGTACTGGGCGAAGAAGAACCACAGGAACAGCATCAGGATCAGCACGGGAATTGCGCGGAACACCTCGACCAGCACGGTGCACAGCCCGCGTACCCAGGCGTGATCCGACAGCCGTCCGATGCCCAGGATGGAACCGAGTATCAGTGCGAGCACAATCGAGAGCGCTGCCGCGGCAAGTGTGCGCCACAGACCGGGAAGGATGTATCCGGTCCAAGTGCTCCACGTGACGAATGGCTTCCACTTCTCGGCGGTGAACTGGTCGTTGCCCGCGAAGACCGCGATCACGTACGCGAAGATCGCGACGAGGATCGCGATGAAGACGACGGCCACGATCGCGTTGCGGACGCGCGCCCGGGGGCCGGGAGCGTCGTAGAGGACGGTTGCCTTGTCGCTCATCGCTTGACCGCCCATCGCTTTGCGAGCCAACCGAAGACGGCGCCCTCACTGAGCGTGATGATCATGAATCCGACGGCGATCACCGCGAAGATGACCAGTAGTTGATCGGCAAACGACTCGATCTCCGTTTTCATCAGTGCCGCGGCTTCGGCGACGCCGATTACCGAGGCGATGGTGGTGTTCTTGGTCAGTGCGATGAGCACGCTGCCCATCGGGCCGATCGTCGCTCGTGTTGCCTGCGGAAGCACGATGATGCCGAACACCTGGGTGAAGGAGAGCCCGAGCGATCGTGCGGCTTCGGCCTGCCCCAGTGGAACGGTGTTGAAACCCGCGCGCAGCGTCTCACAGACGAATGTCGACGTGTAGACGATGAACGCGAGGACAGCGAGCCAGAAGTTGTTGGTCTTGATGGTCGACGAGAACGTCAGGCCGAGATTCTGATACAGCCCGATCGCCGCGAACAGCACGATCAAGGTCAGTGGCGTGTTGCGCACGATGTTGACGTACGTCGTACCGAAGCCACGCATCACGGGCACGGGGGAGACCCGCATCCCGGCCAGGATGGTGCCCCAGATCAGGGAACCGATCGCCGACCAGAACGTCAATTGGATTGTCACCCAGAACGCGGGCCACAACTGCGGCCCCATATCTTCCCAGAGTTCACTCACGACTGGTCACCTCCTCACTTCAGGCCCGCTGGGCACGGTGTGGACTTCGATTCGAGGAATGCGAGGTCTCCGGGCTTCGGCGTGAACGCGAACTTCGATCCGGGCTTCTCCGCGCGCTGCTGGATCTCGTTGACGTAGTCGTCGCCGAGGCTCTCGCGCAGTGCGCTGATCCACGGTGACGGACCGTTGTCGGCGCTTGGCTTCAGCATGGAGTCGAGGGCTTCGTTCACCTTGGTGACCGACTCCGAGTCGCCCTTGGCCAAGCCGATCCCGTAGCGCTCGGTGGAGAACGGGGTTCCCGCCGTCTTCAGGGCCTTCTTGACGCATGCGTCCTTGAGGTAGGTCATCTCCACCAGACGGAATTCGCCCTTCCAGAAGTTGGAGTAGCCCGCGAGGATCGATTCGTCTGTGGTCAGTGCGTCGACCTTGCCCCGACGCAGCGCCTCGACGCACGCGGAGTACGAATCATATTCCTGCAGTTCGATATTGGGCAGTTGTGCCTTGACGTTCTGCGCCGACGTCGAGCCGGTGACCGAGCACAATTTCTTGCCCTTGCCGAGATCGGGCAGATTCTGGATCGACTCGTCGGACTTGCGCACCATCAGCCCCTGGTACGTGATCAGGTAGGGGCCACCGAAGTCGACCTTCTTCGCGCGGTTCTCATTGATTGAGTACGTGGCGGCGATCATGTCGACCTCGCCGTGCTCGATCATGGCCTCGCGTCGAGCCGACGGAGTCTCGCGCCACGAGATCTTCGGGTGGGCCACTCCGAGCGAGTCGGCGATGTGATTGACGACGTACTCGGAGACGGCCGGGTCGAAACCGCTCATGGACTTGTCGGGGTTGTAGATTCCCAGGCCCGGCTGGTCGAACTTGGTGCCGAGCACGACCTCTCCGCTGCGGATCGAGTCGAGCAGGTTCTTCGGCTCGGTACTCCCACAACCGGCGAGGAGTGAGACGAAGAGCGCACAGACGGGGAGAAATACCGCGAGGGCGATCGTCCGGCGGCCAGGACGCTTCCGTAGGGCAGTGGTGTCGACCGGTGGGTGCCCGGAGGCATGCCGACGCGTCGTCGGCGACGTGTCGGCCATGTCAGTGGCCCAGGATCTTGCCGAGGAAGTCCCTCGCGCGTTCGGACTGCGGACTGTCGAAGAAGCTATCCGGATCGGTGTCCTCGACGATCGCGCCGTCGGCCATGAAGATCACGCGGTCGGCGGCCTTGCGGGCGAAGCCCATCTCGTGGGTGACCACGAGCATGGTCATGCCCTCCTTGGCCAGCGAGACCATCACGTCCAGCACCTCGTTGACCATCTCGGGGTCGAGAGCCGACGTCGGCTCGTCGAACAACATCACCTTCGGGTCCATGGCGAGCGCGCGTGCGATCGCGACGCGCTGTTGCTGGCCGCCGGAGAGCTGCGCGGGGTACTTGTCCTTCTGACTGGCGATGCCGACGCGTTCGAGGAGTTCGAGTGCGCGCTTCTCGGCGTCGGCCTTGTTCTTCTTGCGGACCTTGGTCGGCGCAAGTGTGACGTTCTGCAGAATTGTCTTGTGCGCGAAGAGGTTGAACGACTGGAAGACCATTCCGACGTCGGCGCGCAGAGTGGCCAGGTCGCGGCCTTCCTCGGGGAGTAGCCGTCCCTCGACGAGGATCTCGCCGGAATCGATGGGTTCGAGCCGGTTGATCGTGCGGCACAGCGTCGACTTGCCCGAGCCTGATGGGCCGAGCACCACGACCACCTGTCCGGCGGGGACCTCGAGGTCGATGTCCTTGAGGACGTGCAGCTCGCCGAAGTGCTTTTGCACATTCTTGAGCACGATCATGTTGGTTCCGGATGCGGGAGCCGGGGTCGCGGGTCCGACCGCCGAACCCCCTGTCGGTGAATCGGTCATAACCGTCGACACTAATGCCGGAAACCCTTACAGGCGCGGTGAATGAGAACCTCGGCGTTGCGCGCGTGGTGACCGTGACGGCGATTTGCACCGGCACCGTACCCTGGATCCAGTGAGTACGGAGTTGTCGGAGCGGCATGAGCTGCCGCAATCGGGGCGCAGCTATCAGGTGCGTACCTATGGCTGCCAGATGAACGTGCATGATTCCGAGCGCATCGCGGGTCTTCTCGAGGATGCCGGTTACGTGCGCGCCGACGAGGACGGCGATGCCGATCTCGTCGTGTTCAACACGTGCGCGATCCGTGAGAACGCCGACAACAAGCTGTACGGCAACCTGTCGCACCTCGCGCCGGTGAAGACACGACGACCCGGCATGCAGATCGCGGTCGGCGGATGTCTCGCGCAGAAGGACAAGGACACGGTGTTGCGCAAGGCGCCGTGGGTCGACGTCGTCTTCGGTACGCACAACATCGGTTCGCTGCCCGCACTGCTCGACCGCGCCCGACACAACGAGGAGGCGCAGGTCGAGATCCTCGATTCACTCGAAGCCTTCCCGTCGACGCTGCCGGCCAAACGTGACTCGGCCTACTCCGGGTGGGTGTCGGTGTCCGTCGGTTGCAACAACACGTGCACTTTCTGCATCGTTCCGTCGTTGCGCGGCAAAGAGGTTGATCGACGCCCCGGCGACGTGCTCGCCGAGGTGAAAGCGCTCGTCGATCAGGGCGTGCTCGAGGTGACGTTGCTCGGGCAGAACGTCAACGCCTACGGGATGTCGTTCGCCGATCCCGAACTACCCCGCAATCGCGGCGCGTTCGCCGACCTGCTGCGCGCCTGCGGCGACATCGACGGCCTTGAACGCGTCCGATTCACCTCGCCGCATCCGGCAGAGTTCACCGACGACGTCATCGATGCCATGGCGCAGACACCCAACGTCTGCCCGCAGCTTCACATGCCGCTGCAGTCGGGTTCGGATCGCATCCTGCGGGCCATGCGACGCAGCTATCGCACGACCAAATTCCTCGGCATCCTCGACAAGGTGCGCGACGCGATGCCGCGCGCCGCGATCACCACCGACATCATCGTCGGATTCCCCGGCGAGACCGAAGAGGACTTCGCCGCGACGCTCGACGTGGTCGAGCGTGCGCGGTTCTCGAGTGCGTTCACTTTCCAGTACTCGCCTCGGCCGGGTACACCTGCGGCAACAATGCCCGATCAGGTGCCGCCGGAGGTCGTCAGCGAGCGCTACCAACGATTGATCGCGCTGCAAGAGCGCATCTGCCTCACCGAGAACCGGAACCTCATCGGCACCGAGGTCGAGCTGCTGGTCGCGGCGGATTCCGGGCGCAAATCCGCTGACACGGGGCGGCTGACAGGCCGTGCGCGCGACGGGCGACTGGTGCACTTCCGTGCCGGCGACGCGGCCGACGCCGTGCGACCCGGCGACATCGTGGTCACCACCGTCACCGACGCCGCGCCGCATCACCTCATCGTCGACGGGACCATCGCGTCGCATCGCAGAACCCGTGCAGGTGACGCACACGAACTCGACGCCACCCCGACGACGGCGCCGGTCGGCGTCGGACTCGGTATGCCGGGGGTGGGACCGTCGCCGATGCCTACGGCCGTCTCCACCGGGTGTTCTTCGGGCGCCTGCGGTTGATGAACCATCGGTATGACCCGCCGGGCATCCGTGATCTGCCGGGCTCCGTGAACTGCCGAACCACATGAACTGCCAAGCACCAGCGAGCGACGAGAGATGAGAGGCGCGAGATGAGCGACGAGCCGCGCGAGGACAACACCGACGACCGGATGCCGACGGCCCAACGGGCCACTGGTGGCATACCCGCGGAAGACGCCGCAAGCGGCAGGACCGCGCAGGGCGCTGGAAGTGACGACGCCGAGTTCGCGCAGTACGCAGACGATCTCCGCAAGGCCGAACGCAAGGTCGCGGGTGAGATCGATCCGGGTGCCCGCGCGGTCGTGGTCGCTGTCGCGGTGCTCGTGGCGATGGGGTCGCTGCTACTGCCGCACACCGGTTCGGCGAACGGATTCGACGTGCTGACGTCGTCCGCGGCTGCCGCGACCGAACGTGTCGCAGTGGTCTCGAAGGTGTTCGTCTGGTTCCTGGTGGTGTTCGGAATCTTCGGGTCGATGCTCGCGCTGGTCACCCGACGATGGGTGATCGCGTGGATTGCGTTGTGCGGGTGCGCGATCGGCTGCGTGGCAGGCATGCTCGCGTGGTGGTCGCGGAACACCCCTGGCGTCGGGGGAGTGGCACCGCCGTCGGGTGTCGGCGCGGGGCTTGTCATCGGCTGGTTGGCCCTGCTCGTGCTCACCTTCCACTGGTCACGCGTCGTGTGGGCCCGCAGCACCTACCACCTCGCGCTCGAAGAGGAGCGTCGTCGGGAAGCGGTGGCACGCGAGGAGGCCGCACGCAAACTGCAGCAGCGCCCCGGCGAGCACTGAAGGTCCGAGCGGGCTCTGCCCCGCTAGCGGTCGGCGATGGCGCTCTGTGCGGCCTGCGCCCACTCGCGCCACTGTGCTGCCTGCTCGCGCAGTTTCTCCGCGTCTCGGTTCTTGCCGCGCTCGGCAGCTTTGGCCGCCTGGTCCTCGAGTTGTGCTGCGCGGTCGGCGAATTGCGCGGCGCGCGCGAGCGCCTCGGGGTCGGTGCGCTGCCACTGAGCATCCTCGGCGTCGCGAATCCGCTTCTCCAACGCGCGCGCACGGCCCTCGAGGCTGTGCATCTGTTCGCGCGGCACCTTGCCGAGCTCGTCCCACTTCTCCCGGAACGTCCGGAACTCGCGGCGCGCACCGTCGAGGTCGGATGCGGGATCGATGGATTTCTCCGCGGCGTCGAGCAGAGCGATCTTCGCCGTCGCGTTCGCGTTGAACTCGGCGTCGCGCTCGGACGATGCCGCGTTGCGGGCGGCGAAGAAGACGTCCTGGGCGGCTTTGAACCGTTGCCACAGTGCCTCGTCGGCGTCGCGCGGTGCCCGACCGGATGCCTTCCATTCGGCGAGGAGTTCGCGGAAGGCGCCCGCGGTCGGACCCCAATCGGTCGACGACGACAACGCCTCGGCCCGTGCGATCAGCTCCTCTTTACGCGCCTTGGCACCCGCGCGTTCCCGATCTAGATCGGCGAAGTGGGCGCCGCGTCGGCGATTGAACGCGTCGCGCGCCTTCGAGTATCGCTTCCACAGCGCGTCGTCGGTCTTACGGTCGATGCCTTTGATGGTCTTCCACTCGTCGAGGATCGCGCGCAGTCGATCGCCTGCGGTCTTCCACTGGGTGGATTCGGCTCCGATGGCCTCGGCCTCGGTAGCGAGCTCCTCTTTGCGTGCAATCACGGCGGCGCGAGCCTCTTCACGCTCGGCCTTCAGCGAGTCGGCGACGTCGTCGGCGCTTCCGACGATGACGGTCAGCCGCTGTTCAATGGCCGAGACATCGCCGATGACGCTGGCCTCGGGGAGGGTGTCGAGGAGGTGTTTGGCCGCAGCCTGTGACTTGCGCGGATCGCCGGTGCGTGCGGCGAGGCGCTCTTCGAGAATCTCCACCTCGGTCTCGAGGTCGGAGTATCGACGCGCGAAATGGGCGAGGCCCTCGTCGATGGTGCCCGCCTGCCACGACCCGATCTCACGCTCGCCGTTCGGGGTGATGAGCCAGACGACGCCCTGCTCATCGATACGCCCGAACTCGCGGGGATCGAACGATGCGTGTTTGGCGACGACGACCGCAGGAACGGGGGTCGGTGCCTGCGCGGCAGGCTTCGGTCCGGGACCGGGTCGAGGGCCGGGTTTGGGACCCGGCTTCGGCGGGCCTGGCCGGGGGCCGGGGGTGGACCCGGATGCGGGTGTGGCCGGTCCGCTGGTGTCTTCGCTCGTCATGGTGTGGTCCCCTCACAGCGTCAGTGGTGCCGCGCGTCACGGCTGCCTTTCACATAGTCCTGAGCGGTTGACGCCAGGACTTCACCTATTCAAGCAGGTCAGGGTTCTCGATGTGCGGCCTGCGCGACATCGCTGACACGAGGGCGGGTGTGTCGGTGCTCCCGGCGGCGTCGGGCATGACGTCGGCTAGCGTCGACGGTGTGCTGGCATGCGTTGTTTTCGTCCCGAGCGCACCGCTGTTGGTTCCCGAACTCGCGGGTCCGGACGCGGTGGACACCCTCGAGGCCCGTTCTGCTGTCCGCGATGCGGGCGTGCTGCTCGCCCGACACGCCACGCGCTGGGTGGCGGTGGGGGCCGACGACTTCATCGCCCCTGTGAGATCCGACGACTTCATCGCCCCTGTGAGATCCGGCGACGACGCCGCCGCGGGTGATCCCCTGGCGTCACGGTCAATTCCGACGGTGGGCGGTTTCGGCAGGTTCGGCGTCGACGTGCCGGTCTCCCTGGAACGCGTGGGCGGTGAGCGACCCCCCGGACGCCTGCCACTGTCGATGTTGATCGCCGGGTGGCTACGCGGACAGGTCGACGCCGAGTCGGTGCGTCCGGTCGTCGTCGACCCCGACGTACGGCCCGAAGTCGCCTGCGAGCTCGGGAGAGCACTGTCGGCCGAGATCTCCTCCGATCCCGAGCCGATCGGGGTACTGGTCGTGGCCGACGGCGCGACGGCACTCACCCCGAAGGCGCCCGGTGGCGGCCGACGTGACAGCGCCGTCGAACTCCAGCAGCGCATCGTCGACGGAATCGCGGCAGCGGATGTCGACGTACTTCGCGGACTCGACGTTGCCACGTGCGATGCCGAGGGAGTGGCCGGGCGGGCGGCATGGCAGGTCGTCGCTGGGCTCGTCGGCGACAGCCCGATGACTGCCAAGGTGCTCTACTCCGACGCCCCGTTCGGTGTCGGCTACGTCGTCGCGGCGTGGACGCCAGGGGACACGCCGTGAGTGTCGGGCCAAGGAATGTCGGGCCAAGGAGTGTCGGAGCCGTGGACGTGACCCCGATCGCCGTCGTCGGTCCGACCGCCACCGGGAAATCCGACCTCGCGCTCGACCTCGCGGAACGACTCGACGGCGACATCGTCAACATCGACGCCATGCAGCAGTACCGCGGCATGGACATCGGCACGGCCAAGCTGCCCCCACGGGAGCGGCGAGGCATCGCCCACCATCAACTCGACGTGCTCGACGTCACCGAGACGGCCACCGTCGCGCGCTATCAGGAAGCCGCGTCGGCCGACATCGACTCGCTGCTCGCCGCCGGCCGCACGCCGGTGATCGTCGGCGGCTCGATGATGTACATCCAAGGTCTGCTCGACAACTGGCGGTTCCCGGCAACCGACCCCGCGGTGCGCGCACGGTACGAGGCGATGCTCGACGAGATCGGTGTCGTGGCGCTGCATCGACATCTCGCATCCGTCGACCCGGCTGCGGCGGCGTCGATCCTCGCTACCGATGCACGACGCATCGTGCGCGCGCTCGAGGTGGTCGAACTGACCGGGGAGCCATTCGCGGCGTCGGCGCCGAAGATCGGTGAACCACGTTGGGGGACAAAGATTCTCGCACTGGACCGCGACACCGCAGAACTGGACGAACGCATCGCGCTGCGGACTCGGCTGATGTTCGCGAACCGGCTCGTCGACGAGGTGCACGGGCTCGTCGACGCAGGTCTGCGCGAGGGCGTCACTGCTCGTCGAGCCATCGGATACGCGCAGACACTTGCCGCGCTGGACGGCGAGTACGACCTTGCGACAGCAGAAGAACTGACCTTCATCGGCACCCGCAGGTACGTCCGCAGGCAGCGTTCGTGGTTCCGCCGCGATCACCGCATTCACTGGCTCGACGCCGCGACTCCCGCCCTCCTCGACGCCACGCTCGCCGCGGCGGAGGTCTGAGGACGACCCGCACGTAGTCTGGACGGGTGACGACGATCAGCGAGGCAGTGACCTACGTCAAGGGGCACGGCACCCAGAACGACTTCGTCGTGCTCACCGACCCGGCGGTCGAACTCGACCTGACCACCGACTTCGTGGCGGCGGTCTGCGATCGTCAACGCGGTATCGGCGCAGACGGCATGCTCCGCGTCGCGCGGGCGGTGGCCCTGGTGCGCGCGGGCGTCCTCGATGAGCTGCCCGACGGCGTCGAGCCCGACGACTGGTTCATGGACTATCGCAACGCCGACGGCTCCATCGCCGAGATGTGTGGCAACGGAGTCCGCGTCTTCGCCCACTACCTGCGGGCCACCGGGCTGACCGAGTCCGACGAGTTCACGGTGGGTTCGCGCGCAGGCGGACGTCCCGTGGTGGTGCACTCGTTCGACGACCTCTGCGCCGACGTCAGTGTGCGGATGGGTCGGGTGTTGCTCGGCGAGGACGCGACCGTGCGGATCGGCGACGACCTCTACCCGGGTGTCGCGGTCGACGTCGGCAACCCACACCTGGCGTGCGTGGTGCCCGACATGTCGACGTCCGACCTCGCCGCGATCGACTTCTCGACCGGCGTCGTCCTACCCGACGGCGTCTTTCCGCACGGCGCCAACGTCGAACTGCTGACCTCCCCCGAGGACGGACCGCGTGGTGGTCTGCACGCCACGATGCGTGTCTTCGAGCGCGGTGTCGGAGAGACCAGGAGTTGCGGAACGGGGCTGGTCGCGGCGGCAGCAGCGGGCCTGCAGACCCTCGGCCGCGACGCGGGCGAGACGGTCATCGACGTGCCAGGCGGAAGGGTGACGGTCACGGTTGCCGACGGTCACGCGACGCTGCGAGGACCGTCCGCACTGGTGGCCGACGGCCGATTCCGGGCAGGTTGGTATCGCGTCGACTGACGTGCCGCGGGCACGCTGCATGGCGGCTCGGCAGATATCCACGTGCTCGACGGGCCGTCGGCGTGTCACCATGGATGGTGTATGACCGAAACATCACCACAGGTACATGACCTGCACGACACCCGTCCCGTCGACGCGAACGCACCCGCGATCGACCTTTCCCGCGATCTGATCGATCCCGACGATCTCGTCGACCCCGCAGATTTCGGCGATCACGACGATTCCCGCGACCGTGCCCACACGCCGACGACCGGCGAGCTCGCGCTCTCCGATCGCGCCTCGCTGCAGCGCGTCGCGGGGCTTTCGACAGAGCTCACCGACGTCACCGAGGTCGAATACCGACAACTGCGCCTCGAGCGCGTGGTGCTCGTCGGCGTCTGGACCGAGGGCACCGCGGCCGCAGCGAAGGCGAACATGGAGGAGCTGGCAGCGCTCGCAGAGACCGCGGGTTCCGTGGTTCTCGAAGCGGTGATCCAGCGACGATCCTCACCCGACCCCGCGACCTTCATCGGTTCGGGCAAGGCCCAGGAGTTGCGCGACGTCGTCGCCGACACCGGCGCCGACACCGTCATCTGCGACGGCGAGTTGACGCCAGCGCAGTTGACCGCGTTGGAGAAGGTCGTCAAGGTCAAGGTGATCGACCGGACGGCCCTCATCCTCGACATCTTCGCCCAGCATGCGAGTTCGCGTGAGGGCAAGGCGCAGGTGGCCCTCGCGCAGATGGAGTACATGCTCCCGCGTCTGCGTGGTTGGGGTGAATCGATGTCCCGTCAGGCCGGTGGCCGCGCGGGTAGCAACGGCGGCGTCGGCCTGCGCGGACCGGGTGAGACGAAGATCGAGACCGATCGCCGGCGCATCCGCGAGCGAATGGCCAAGCTGCGCCGCGAGATTCGCGAAATGCGCACGGCCCGCACCACGAAGCGGTCCGCACGACTGCGGGGTGCTGTGCCGCGCATCGCCGTCGCGGGATACACGAACGCGGGTAAGTCGAGTCTGGTCAACGCGATGACGGGTTCTGGTGTGCTCGTGCAGGATGCGCTGTTCGCGACCCTCGATCCGACGACGCGCCGTGCGACTCTCGAGGACGGTCGCGAACTGGTCTTCACCGACACCGTCGGCTTCGTCCGCCACCTCCCCACGCAACTCGTCGAGGCATTCCGGTCGACGCTGGAGGAGGTCGTCGACGCTGATCTCGTACTGCACGTCGTCGACGGCAGCGACCCGTTCCCCGCGGAACAGATCACGGCGGTCCGACGGGTCATCAACGACGTCGTGGCAGAAGAGGGAGTCGCGCCGCCTCCGGAGTTGTTGGTGATCAACAAGATCGATGCCATCGATGCGTCCAGGCTCACCGAATTGCGCGGCATGCTCGGCGCGGGCGGTAGTACGCACGGACCCAACTCAGCGGGCGTCGTGTACGTCTCGGCGCGCACCGGTGAGGGACTGCCTGAGCTGTTCGAGGCGGTCCGTGAGTTCGTGGGTCGCGACGACGTGGAGCTCACCGTCGACATCCCGTTCACGCGAGGCGACCTGGTGTCACGGATTCACCGCGAGGGCGAGGTACTCGCCACAGACCACAGCACCGAGGGCACCCGGATGCGTGTCCGTGTGCCCTCGGCGCTGGCGGGAGAACTGGCCTCGTTGGCCCAGTAGCAGGCCTACTCGGCGTCGAGGTCGGCGGCGACGAGCTTCGCGATGGCGTCGAGCGTTGCCTGATCGTCGGATTCGACGACGACCGCGGTGCCCTTCTCGGCGCCGAGCGTCATGATCAGCAATGCCGATCCCGCGTCGACCGGTTCGCCTCCGACGACCGAGATCGTCACGGGTGTGCCGGCGTCGGCGACTGCCTCGGCGATGATCGTTGCGGGTCGCGCGTGCAATCCGACGGCTGATCCGACCTCGACGGTGGTGCTTGGCATGGGTTGCTCCTTTGCAGATGGGTTATGTCGGGACGTGAGATCTCAGGCGGGGATGGTCTCCAGCTCGGGTGCCGAAGTCTGTCGGCTCGACGAGCGACCGAACTGCTTGGCCGCGACGACGCACACCGTGCCGAGGACCGTACCCGCCGTAAGCGCTGCGAGGAAGAGCAGCCAGTGGTTCATCGTGAAGAAGACGAAGATGCCGCCGTGCGGAGCGCGCTGCGTGACCCCGAAGGCCATGATCAGTGCACCGGCGAGTGCGCCGCCCGCCATCATCGACGGAATCACGCGCACCGGGTCTTTTGCGGCGAACGGGATTGCACCCTCGGAGATGAATGCGGCGCCGAGGAACCAAGCGGCCTTACCGTTTTCACGCTCGGGCTCGGTGAACAGTCCGGGGCGGATGACGGTGGCGAGTGCCATCGCGAGCGGCGGAACCATGCCTGCGCACATGACCGCTGCCATGATTTCGAGCTGGGGTGTGTCGCCGATGGCGAGGCCGGTGGTGGCGAAGAGGTACGCGGCCTTGTTGACCGGTCCGCCGAGGTCGAAGCACATCATGAGTCCGAGGACCACGCCGAGGACGATCTTGGAGCTGCCGCTCATGCTGTTGAGACCGTCGGTGAGCTGGGTGGTGACCCAGGCGAGCGGCTTGCCGAGCAACATGAACATCAGACCGCCGACAATCAGACTCCCGAACAGCGGGATGATGATGACCGGCTGTAGCCCGCGTGCCCACTGCGGCAACGGAAGTCGCGAGATCGCCAGGCACACGGCGCCCGCGATGAGGCCGCCGATCAGACCACCGATGAAGCTCGCGCCCACGGCAACCGAGACCAGGCCTGCGACGAAGCCGGGTGCGATACCGGGACGGTCGGCTATCGCGAACGAGATGTAACCCGCGAGGACAGGTACCAGCATGCTCATGGCGAGCGCGCCGATCGCGAAACTGACACCGCCGAGGTACTGGCCGAGACCGCCAGCGGGCAGATCCCAGAGGCTGTTGTGCAGCGCGATGTAGGCGCCGTCGGACAGCGTCTTGGATGAATCGAGTGTCTTGTTGGCGATCTGGTACCCGGCGAGCAGGAAGCCCAACGCGATCAGCAGTCCGCCTGCCGCGACGAACGGGATCATGTAGCTGACACCGGTCATGAGTGCCTGTTGGATCTTTTTGCCGAATGACAGGCTCGACGCCGATCCCTCCGCTGCACCGGCACCGTCGTCCGCCGACCCGTCGACGCGTGCGGCATGCGGACTACGCGACGCCTCCACAGCCTCTGCGATCATCTTGTCGGGTTCGTTGATCGCGCGCTTGACCCCGGACTCGATGACCGGCTTTCCGCTGAAGCGACTCTTGCCCTTCACACCGACGTCGGTGGCGAAGATGACGGCGTCGGCGCCTGCGATGACGTCGGGGGTGAACGGCGTGGTGCCCGACGAGCCCTGCGGCTCGACATGGAAGTCGACGCCTGCCCGCTCCGCGGCGTACTTGAGCGCGTCCGCTGCCATGTAGGTGTGTGCGATGCCGGTGGGGCACGCGGTGATCGCGACGATCGAGGGGCGCTTCTGCGAATCGGAACCCCCTAGTGTCTTCGCGGTCTTCGTGCCTGCTGCCGGGACTGCGGCAGCGGCGGCCGCGCCCGCAGCAGGCGCGGCGGATGTCGACGTGGAGCCTGCCGGCGCAGGGTTGATGGCTTCATCCACCAGTTCGACGACGCGCTCGTCACTCGGCGCCTCGCGGAGGGCGGCGACGAAGTCGGGACGCACGAGCGCTCGCGCGAGCGAGCTCAGCAGCTTCATGTGGTCGGAGGCAGCGCCCTCGGGTGCCGCGATGAGGAACACCAGGTCGGCCGGGCCGTCGGGTGCGCCGAAGTCGACCTTGTTCGACAGCCGCGCGAAGGCAAGGCTGGCGGTGGTGACCGATGCGGCGCGTGCGTGAGGAATCGCGATCCCACCGGGTAGCCCGGTTGCCGACTTCGCCTCGCGGGCCAGTGCGGCGCGGCTCAGTTCGGACGGATCGGTCGTGCGCCCGGCCTCGCCGAGATTCTCGGCGAGATAGGTGATGACGGCGGCGGGATCACTGCCTGCGTCGACATCGAGATGCACCGTCGCTGCGGTGATGATGTTGTCGGACATGGGTTTTCCTTCGATTTCTGTGTGGTCCGGAGAGCGAGTGTTCCGGTTCTGGTCGGTGAGCGTCGTGGCGATTCGTGTACAGGAACTGGAGGCTGTGGGGGTCACGTGATCGGGGCGGCTCCTGAGAGTTCGACGACATCGACCGAGTCGACGTCGACCTGTGCCGGAAGTGGCGGCTGCGTCCCTGCCAGCCCGGCGGCCGCCGAGCCGTAGGCGACTGCCGTGCGGAGACGATCGGGTTCGGAGGCGCCCGCCGTGTACGCGATGAGGTACCCGGCCAGCGATGCGTCGCCTGCTCCGACGGTGCTGCGCGGCACGATCGGCGGGGGAGTGGCCAGCCAGCTACCCTCAGCGGTCGTGAGTACCGCACCCGCCGCACCGAGGGTCGCGAGTACCGCTCCCTGCGTGGTGGCGATCAGCGTTCGCGATGCCGTCACGACCGGCAGGTAGTCGCCCGAGGCGACGGCAGCGGCCAGTTCGGCAGGGTCGATACCACTGACCTCGGCGAGTTCTTCGTCGTTGGGTTTGATCAGGTCGACGGGACCCGACATCGCCGCGCCCAGGGGTGCGCCCGACGTGTCGATCGCCACGCGGCGTCCGCTGTCGACGAGGCGGTCGGAGATGCGGCGATACCAGTCGTCGGGAACTCCCGGCGGAATCGAGCCACACAGCGCCACCCACGACGCGTCCTCGGCGCCCTCGAGTACGAGCGCTGTCAGTTCGTCGAGTTCTGCAGGCGTGAGGGTGTGACCGGGCGCATTGATCTTCGTGGTCGTCCCGTCGTTCTCGGCCACCGTGATATTGGTTCGGATCTGACCGTCGATGTCGACCGTGCGGTACGGCAGTGCGACGGCGTCGAGGGCCGTGAGCAGCGGGTCGTCGGCGTGCGCGGGTAGTACCGCGACGGTGGGGATGCCGGCTTCCGCGACGACGCGGGACACGTTGACGCCCTTGCCGCCGGGCTCGACCCGGGTGGAGGTACTGCGTTGCACCTCGCCCCGCATCAACGGTCCTGTGATCTCCAGGGTGCGGTCGAGACTCGGGTTGGCTGTGACTGTGAGGATCATGCGATCACGACCTCGATGCCGTGTGCCGAGAGCGCCGCCGAGAACTCGGGGTCGATGCCGTCGTCGGTGATCAGGACGTCCACCTCGTCGAGCGGAGCGAACGAGCTGAAGTCCTCGCGACCCATCTTCGACGAGTCGGCCAGCACCACGACGCGCTGCGCGGCAGCCACGATGGCCGACTTGACCGAGGCTTCTTCCGCGTCGGGGGTGGACAGGCCGTGGCCCTCACTGATCCCATTCGTGCCGACGAAGGCAACAGATGCCCGCATCTTTCCGAGTGCTGCGACGGTCTCGGCGCCGACCGCAGCCTGCGTGAGCCCACGGACCCGACCGCCGACCATGAGCAGGGTGGCCCGTTCGTGTGCGGTGAGGGCCTGCCCGAGCTGGAGGCTCGTCGAGATCACCGTGAGCCTGCGATCGGCGGGCAGCAGCTTGGCGGCCTGGTAGGTAGTGGTTCCGGCATCGAAGATGACCGATCCACCGTCCGAGGGCAGAAACCGAATCGCAGCGCGGGCGATCGCTGCCTTCTCTGCGGTGTGGGAGGACTCGCGTTGGGCGAGTCCCAGCTCGTTGACTACCTCGACCGTCCCGGCCTTGACTGCTCCGCCGTGGACGCGCTGCACGCTACCGCTGCGCTCGAGCACTGCGAGGTCGCGGCGCACGGTTTCACTCGTCACGTCGAACCTGTCGGCGAGAGCTGTCACGGATGCGCGACCGTGCGCGCGCACCTGATCGGCTATTGCTCGCTGTCGCTCTTCGGCGTACACCTGTCGACTCCGATCTGTGGTGTGTGGCTCACCTTCCGGCGAACCATCTGTGGGGTCTGTGTTCTGTGGATCTGGCTTCTGCGGATCTGTGTTCTGTCGGATCTGTGTTCTGTGGATCACCGCGTGATTGGTTCTGTGTGGGATTCGATGTTGATATATCTGTGTTTACGCCCGTGTGTGTTGACAAGTCAAGCGTTTCGAGTAACTTTGATCACAGAAATTCACGACGCCGGGTATTCCTCACAGATCACCGCACCCGGCCGATCGACCCGGAAGGCAGCAGACGCAATGGAGAATCACCTGGTAACGGAGAATCGGGTCACCATGAACGGTCAGGGAGAGTTGACGGGAACACCCGTCGTCGCGGGGTTTGCCTACGGGCCGGTGTTGTGGCCGGGTGGGCGCGTCGAGTACGACGAGACGTCACTCGGCACTGATCGCGTCCTCGCCGAGGGCGAGCGGGACACGGAGTCGGAACGTCTCGTCGCCGCCGCGGCAGTCGTCGCGGGCAGACTGCGTGATCGCGCATCACACGCGTCGGGAGCTGCGGCCGAGGTTCTTGCCGCGACCGCCGGGTTGGCCGAGGATCGGGGATGGATCGGTGCGGCAAAGTCCCGTGTCGCGAAGGGGGCGTCGGCACCTGCTGCCGCAGTCGCGGCCACGGCGCAGTTCTCCGAGATGTTCGCCAAACTCGGCGGGTTGATGGCAGAGCGGATCACCGACCTCAACGACGTGCGTGACCGGGTGGTCGCCGAGTTGCTCGGCCGGCCGGAGCCGGGAATTCCGACGCCGAGCCAACCGTCGATCCTCTTCGCGGACGACCTCGCTCCCGCGGATACCGCGGGGCTCGATCCCGCTGTGATCGTCGGGCTGGCCACGCGTCTCGGCGGACCGACCAGTCATACCGCCATCATCGCGCGTCAATTGGGCATCCCGTGCGTGGTCGCCGTGGCTCGATTGAGTGAGATCACCAGCGGCACAATGGTTTTGCTCGACGGCGGTGCGGGGTCGATCACCGTCGAACCGGAGGAGTCCGAGGCGCGCGAACTCGTCGAGCGCAGTGTTGCGGAGGCAGCGCTTGTTGCTGCGTGGCGTGGCCCTGGCCGGACTGCTGACGGCACCGACGTCGCCATCCTGGCGAATGTCGCCGATGGTGTGTCGGCGCGTCGCGCGGCCGATGCGCCGGTCGAGGGGATCGGGCTGTTCCGCACCGAGTTGGCATTTCTCGACCGGGCAGAGGAACCCGATGTCGACGAGCAGACACGTCTGTACCGCGACGTGTTCGAGGCGTTCGCGGGCCAAAAAGTCGTCATCAGAACGCTCGACGCCGGCTCGGACAAGCCGCTGGCCTTCATCGAGCACCCGGACGAGGCGAACCCCGCACTCGGCGTGCGCGGTAACAGAATCGGCGATGACCACCCCGAAATCGTGCGAACTCAACTCGACGCGATCGCGCGCGCGGCAGAAGCATCCGGCACGACGCCGTGGGTCATGGCACCGATGATCGCCACGGCCGCAGAGGCTGCACAGTTCGCCGATCTCGTCCGTCAGCGTGGTCTGACGGCCGGCGTGATGATCGAGATCCCTGCAGCGGCAATTCTGGCGCCGGCGATCCTGGCCGAGGTCGACTTCGTGTCGATCGGAACCAACGACCTCACGCAGTACACGATGGCCGCCGACCGGATGTCGGCAGAACTTGCCGAACTGACCGACCCGTGGCAACCCGCGGTGCTCGCACTCATCTCGCAGGTCGCGACCGCCGGCGCCCAGCAGGGCAAACCCGTCGGCGTCTGTGGTGAGGCCGCGGCCGACCCGTCGCTCGCGTGTGTGCTCGTCGGACTGGGAGTCACCTCGCTGTCGGCGGCTCCGGCGGCGACAGCAGCAGTCGGGGCGAAGCTGTCGACGGTGACCATGGAGCAGTGCCGAGCCGCGGCCGCTGCCGCGCTTGCCACCTCGAGTCCGGCACTCGCCCGACGTGCCGCAGCCGAAAAACTCGACCACTGATACAGACCCCGCTGGTCAATGACCTGCGGGGCCCGGTTCAGCGCATCACACCCGGCGCATGACCGTCACGACCTTGCCGAGGATGGCGGCGTCGTCGCCGGGGATCGGATCGAAGAGCGGGTTGTGCGGCATCAGCCAGACGTGGCCGTCTTTGCGTTTGAAGGTCTTCACCGTCGCCTCGCCGTCGATCATCGCTGCGACGATGTCGCCGTTGTCGGCGACATTCTGCTGACGTACGACAACCCAGTCGCCGTCGCAGATCGCGGCGTCGATCATCGATTCGCCGACGACGCGCAGCAGGAACAACGAGCCCTCACCGACGAGCTCACGCGGGAGCGGGAAGACGTCTTCGACCGCCTCCTCCGCGAGAATCGGACCGCCCGCCGCGATACGGCCGAGTACCGGAACGAACGTGGGGGTCGGGAGATCTCCGTTGATGGCATCGGAGTGATGTGCATCGGGAGCCTCGGAGACGTTGACCGCTCGCGGACGGTTGGCGTCGCGCTTCAGCAGGCCCTTGCGCTCGAGAGTGCGCAACTGGTGTGCCACTGATGAGGTGGACGTGAGGCCGACGGCGTCGCCGATCTCTCGGATGCTCGGCGGATATCCACGCTCGCGTACCGACTTTCGGATCACATCGAGGACGCCACGCTGGCGATCGGTGAGTGTTGCCTCGGCGACGGCCGGATGGATCGGTGTCTCCTCGCCGCCTCCGCTCTTCTTGCCTTCGACGCTGCGACCGTTGCCCTTGGGCGACGTCGGGCTGCGTCGTGACTTCTCTGTCATCGGTTCCGTCCTTCCTGATGTTGATGCGGCTGCTGTTGTGAACCGGCTGCTGTTGTGGAGCAGGTGGTGGGGTGCGTCTTTCATCCATCGTCTGGCGCCGACAGTAGCGGAGGCCACTGACAACATCAAACATTTGTTCGACGTGTCGCAGGACTTTGTCGGACCCCTCTGGTAGAACTCGAACATCAGTGCATCGAACGCTTGATCGACCATTGGAGGTAGCGATGACCAGCTTGATGACCAACCCGGTGACCCGCACGATTCCCAGCCCGTCGAGTGCATCCGCGGCAACACCGCCGACCACCCGATCTGCAACGCCCCGACCTGCGTCGACGACGCGTTCTCGAGTTCACCGCGCCACGGTGGTCAGTGGACGCGCATCGTCGAATGCCGTGCGTAGCGAAGAGCTGCGTGTGGCGGGACATGTTCGAACAAGTGAGGTCCGACGGGCCGGCGCGGACGTCTCGCCGCAGCGCCGACGTCGGATTGCGTTCGATCACGGCACCTCTACACGTCCGGCAGGCACGCGATGCGCCGGTGGCGTCGGCGAGATGGTGGCTGCCCGTCGCCGGCGCGCAGCGGTCTTGGCGGTGCTCGCCGGAGTCGGGTTGGCGCTGACCGTGTGGGTCGTCGGGACCGTCGGTGCCGACTACCAGCGGGCGAGCATGCCGTCGTCGACCTCCACGCAGGTGGTCCACGTGCGTTCCGGTGAATCGCTGAGCTCGATCGCGGCGCGGGTCGCGCCCGATATGCCGCGTCAGACCGTCATCGACGAGATCATCGACCTCAACGATCTGCCGTCGAGCGGGCTGCGCGTTGGCCAACCGCTTGTCACACCCGCGTACCGCTGAGCGCTGGCGGTATTCTCGATGTCACAGGGTCCAGTCGGAAACCGACACGGTCACCGCTGCGGTCTCGCTTCCGCCGGTCGTCAGACGATCGGACCAAGCCAGATCGACGGAGCCGCTGCGTCCCGCGATTCGCACGAGGACTACATGCGCTGCCCGTTTTGTAAGAACGAAGACACCAAGGTCGTCGATTCGCGTGTCGCCGATGAGGGGCAGGCGATCCGCCGACGTCGCGCGTGCAGCGAATGTGGGCGACGTTTCTCCACGGTTGAGAGTGCTGTTCTGGCAGTCGTGAAGCGCAACGGAGTGACGGAGCCGTTCAGCAGAGAAAAGGTGATGCGCGGGGTGCGCCGCGCGTGCCAGGGACGTCACGTGAACGAAGACGATCTCGCGCAGTTGGCTCAGCAGGTCGAAGACGCGGTGAGATCGTCGGGTTCCGCTGAGATCCCCAGCAACGAGGTGGGTCTGGCCATTCTCGGCCCGCTGCGCGACCTCGACGAGGTGGCATATCTACGTTTTGCCTCGGTCTATCGCTCGTTCGATTCGCTCGAAGACTTCCAGCGTGAGATCGACGACCTCCGGGGCAACCTCACCGGATCCCACGAAGGCGCAGACGACCTCGACACACCCGCCACCCGCGACGACACTGTCGATGCTGCGTCGAGTTCAGCGCGTCCGGTGTCAACCGAGTCGGTCAAGAGCTCGTAGCGCGCGCTTCTCCGAAATGGGGTAGGCGGTCCCGAGCTTCTGGGCGAAGAGGCTGACCCGAAGTTCCTCGACAATCCACTGCGCTTCCTCGCTGACGGTGTCTCGGCGCGATTCGGGAAGCTGTGTCAGGCGCTGGTTCCAGCGCTCGGTGACTCTGTCGATGGCGGCCATTCCATCGCGGTCGCGAGTGGCCGCGGCAGGAAGTTGCTCGAGACGCTGCCGTGCGGCGGTCAGGTATCGCGGAACGTGCTGCAGGTGTTCGCGTGCCGTGGCCAGGACGAATCCATCGAAGACCAGGTTGTTGAACTGTTCGGCGACGTCGTCGCACGCTGTCTGACCCGAGTGGCGGTCGATCTCGGCACGTAGGGGAGCCACCTCGCGCAAGACCTCGACGGCGAGCGCGAAGTACTCCGGCGCCGCCGCTGAGATACGCGGCCGGAGCGCCGAGACGAGTTCTTCGAAGGCCGACGGCGTGCGGATCGAGCCGAGATCGACTGCTGCGGGCGCGATGTCGCGAATCGCCCTGCGGGTGCAGTCGGAATACAGCGCGTCGGGCGACTCGTAGGGACTCTGACTCAGTGCCAGTCGATCCGCCGGGTCGAGTCCTGCGCTGATCTTGCGCGAGAGTGGCGCGATCGCGTGGTCGAGCAGTTCGATGACGGCACCGTGCAGTTGCACACGTCGCTGTGCGTCCGACGTCGCGAGCGTCCGTGCCACCCCACGGTTGCGCTCTCCGTCGACGACCTCGAGTGACGGATAGCGTGTGATCTGTTGTCCGGCAACGGTATCGACGTTCGACTCGGCGAGTGTTCCGATTCCGTCTGTCGTCCACGTCGTGTACACCCGACGCGGCGTCGGCGCGGGCGCGTCACCCTCGATGCGTCGGCGGAGGTCGGCAAGGGACTTGCCGGTGGCGACCGACTCCTCGCGCTCGTCGATTACGACGAAGTTCATCCGAAGGTAGGCGGGGAGTCTCTCGGGAGCGAAGTCGTCAGCCGCAATCGTCTGCCCGGTGATCGTCGACAGTTCACGCGCGAGGCCCGTGATAAGCGGCTCGCGGCGTGGGGTGAGGCGAGACAGAGCGAGATCGGCGAATCGTCCGGCGGGGGCCATCGTTTTGCGGATGGTCTTGGGCAGTGTCTTGATCAACTCGGTGGCGAGTTCGCTGCGCATTCCCGGGACCAGCCAGTCAAAGCCAGCAGGACGCACGTGCCGCAACAGTGGACGCGGAATGAGTACGGACACACCGTCATCGGGCGCGCCGGGCTCGAATCGGTAGCGCAGGCGGTAGCGGGTATCGCCCTGTTGCCACTCGCCGGGATAGTCGGCATCGGCGACGTGGACGTCGGCGGCGACGTCCTCCGGGGTGAGGTCGAGCAGCGCCTGGTCGGCTCTGCGCGCCTTCTTCCACCAGGTGTCGAAGTGGCGTGCCGAGGTGACCTCGGCGCCGATGCGATGGTCGTAAAAGTCGAACAGTTGGTCTTCGGTGATCACCACGTCGCGGCGTCGTGCGCGGTGTTCGACTTCGGCGGCGTCGGACAGCAGCGCCCGATTGCGTTCGAAGAACGGATGATTCGTCTTCCAATCGCCTTCGACGAGGGCGTGCCGGATGAACATGTCGCGCGCCGCCGCGGGGTCGATGGGGCCGTAGTCGACGCGGCGTCGGGCCACCAACGGGACGCCGTAGAGCGTCGCACGTTCGTATGCCATCGTCGCACCGCGCTTCGACGACCAGTGCGGCTCGCTGTATGTGCGTTTGACCAGGTCGCCTGCGAGTCGTTCGGCCCACAGCGGGTCGATTCCCGCGACGGTGTGCGCGAAAAGTCGTGACGTTTCCAGGATCTCGGCGGCCATCAGGAACGCGGGCGGCTTCTTGGAGAGTGACGAGCCGGGGAAGATCATCAGGGTCGTGTTGCGTGCGCCCGTGTACTCCCGACCCTCGGCGTTGCGCGCGGCGATGTTGCTCAGGAGCCCGGACAGTATCGCCTGGTGGATCGCATCGGTGTGGTGTGACACCTCAGGCTCGCCGGAATTCTTCGACGCCCCAGACTCTTTTGATGTTCCAGACTCTTTCGATGTTCCGGCGTCGTTCGTCGACCAGCCGAGATCGTCGACGATGCGCCGTAGCTGTCGGTGCAGATCCTGCCATTCGCGGATGCGGAGGTAGTGGAGGAACTCGCGCTCGCAGGTGCGGCGGAACTGGTTGCCGGACAGTTCCTGTCGTTTCTCCTGAAGGTAGCGCCACAGTGCGAGGTAACCCATGAAGTCGGACCCTGGCACGACGAACCGCTTGTGTGCAGCGTCGGCAGCCTCGCGATGATCGCCGGGCCGCTCACGAACGTCGGGAATCGACAGCGCGGCGGCGATGACCAGAACGTCGGCGAGACAACCGGATTCGTGCCCGGCGATCAGCATGCGCGCGACCCTCGGCTCGACCGGGATGCGCGACATCGTGCGTCCGACAGGCGTCAATCGCGGTGTGGTGTCGGTCTTGTCGGTCGTCGTGATCGCACCGAGCTCGGTGAGAACTCCGATGCCGTCGCGGATTCCGCGCGCGTCGGGAGGTTGGACGAAGGGGAAGTCGGCGATGTCGCCGAGCCGCAGCGACGCCATCTGCAAGATGACCGAGGCAAGGTCGGTGCGGAGGATCTCGGGGTCGGTGAAGGCGGGGCGGGCGTCGAAGTCGGCCTCGCTGTACAGGCGGATGCAGATGCCGGGGGCAACTCGCCCGCACCGCCCGGCGCGCTGGCGGGCGCTCGCCTGCGAGATCGGTTCGACCGGAAGTCGATGGATCTTGGTGCGCGCCGAGTATCGCGAGATACGTGCGGTACCCGTGTCGATGACGTAGCGGATGCCCGGGACGGTCAGCGAGGTCTCGGCGACGTTGGTGGACAACACGATTCGATTGCCACGCGACGGTGTGAACACCTTCTGTTGTTCGGCGATCGACAATCGTGCGTACAGCGGAACCACCTCGGCACCCGCCGCGACGCGTCGGGACAGCGAGTCCGCCGCCTCACGGATGTCACGTTCGGTGGGCAGAAACACCAGGATGTCGCCACCGGCGTTGCTGCGCCCCCACAACTCGTCGATGGCGGCGTCGATGCCCTGGATCTGGTCGAGGTCGGCGTGCTCGCCGCCACCGCGTTCGTCACCGGTGTCGGGGCCGTCGGAGGAGACGAGCGGGCGGTAGCGGACGTCGACGGGGTACGCCCGCCCCGACACCTCGAGGACGGGGACCTCGGCGTCGGGTGTCGTGAAATGCCGCGCAAATCTGTCGGGTTCGATCGTCGCCGACGTGATGATGAGCTTGAGGTCGGGGCGACGGGGGAGCAGTCGGTGCAGGTAGCCGAGGATGAAATCGATGTTGAGGCTTCGTTCATGCGCCTCGTCGATGATCAGCGTGTCGTAGGCGCGCAGCATCGGATCGGTGGCGATCTCGCGCAGCAGGATGCCGTCGGTCATCACCTTCACGAGAGTGTCGGCGCCGGAGCGGTCCGAGAACCTCACCGAGTACCCCACGGCATCGCCGATCTCGGTGTTCGTCTCGTCGGCGATACGCCGTGCCACGGAACTCGCGGCGATACGCCTCGGCTGGGTGTGACCGATGGCGCCGCGCACGCCTCGGCCGAGCTCCAGGCAGATCTTGGGAAGCTGGGTGGTCTTGCCCGATCCGGTTTCGCCCGCGATCACCACGACCTGGTGAGCGGCGATCGCGGCTGCGATCTCGTCGCGGGCCTCCGAGACCGGTAGCTCCGGTGGGAACTCGAGCACCGGAACGGATGCTCGACGACGCTCGATGCGTCGTGAGGCGGCGTCGATGTCTTGCGAGAGTGCCGCCACCGCATCGGCGTTCGGCGACGCACCGAGCTTGTCGACGCGGCGTCGAAGGCGGTGCTGGTCGACGATCGTCAGATCGGTCAGTCGACGTCGAAGCGAGCGTTGATCCGTCGAAGAAGGCTGCGTCGCCGCGGCGGTGGAGTCGCCGGGCTGTGATTCGGGGGAGACGGACATGATCTTTCAAGGATATGTGTCGGTACATGGTGGGACGCAGTCCGACCTCTCGCCGGTGAACGTACTGACGACCCTGAGTGCCCTGACCGCGATGCCGCCGGGCATCATTGACCCCATGTCAGGTTCACTGTGGCACGGATTCGCCGATATGGGGTCGGTCAGCGCAAGCGGCCCATTTGTGATCACGCGGGGTGAGGGCACCCGCGTGTGGGACCGCGATGGCAACGAGTATCTCGACGCCACCGCCGGTCTGTGGTTCACCAACATCGGTCACGGGCGCACCGAGGTCGCGCAGGCGGTGGCCGATCAGCTCTCGACGCTCGCGCACTATTCGGGATTCGGCGATCTCACCGCAGACGTCACCGACGCGCTCGCCGACCGGCTTGCGACCATCGCGCCGGTTGCCGGGAGCAAGATCTTCTTCACCTCCGGCGGAAGCGACTCGATCGACACCGCTGCGAAACTCGCGCGGCGTTACTGGGTGGAGGTCGGCAAGCCGGAGAAGACGATCATCGTCGGTCGGACCAAGGCCTACCACGGCATGCATGTCGCGGGCACCTCGCTCGCGGGCATCCCCGGTAACCACGACGGCTACGGAACCCTGATGCCCGACGCACAGACCGTCGAGTGGGACGACGCCAAAAGCCTGCTCGGTCTGATCGAACGCGTCGGCGCCGACAAGGTCGCCGCGTTCTTCTGCGAGCCGATCATCGGTGCAGGCGGCATCTACCTTCCGCCCGAGGGTTATCTGGCCGAGGTCCGACAGATCTGCCGCGACAATGACGTGCTGTTCGTCGCCGACGAAGTGGTGACCGGCTTCGGCCGTATCGGCGGCGAGAGCTGGTTCGCTTCGGCGCGCTTCGACCTCCAGCCCGACATGATGACCACGGCCAAGGGCTTGACGTCGGGGTACGTCCCGATGGGTGCGGTGTTCATCGCACCGCGTGTCGCCGAACCCTTCTACGCCGGTGGTGTTTGGTGGCGTCACGGCTACACCTACGGCGGCCACGCGGGAGCCGCGGCAGCCGCGATGGCCAACCTCGACATCATCGAGCGGGAGGGCCTCCTAGCCGAGGCGGCGAGGCTCGAGGGCGACCTGGCAGACAAGCTCGCCCCGCTCGCCGACCTCGCCGCGGTGTCCGAGGTGCGCACCGGACTCGGTGCGGTGACGGCCGTCCAACTCGCCGATCCGGCGCAGGCGCCCGCAGCGGTCGGTGCCCTGCGTAAGCACGGCGTGAGCACTCGCGCCGCAGGCCAGGGCGCGCTGCAGGTGTCGCCGTCGTTCGTGATGACGACAGCGGAGGTCGGCGAGCTGGCCGACCGTATCGGCGCAGCGCTGGGCTGAGTCGATTGAAGCCGGCCCGGTCAAAGCTGGGCTGAT
>NZ_LZMI01000004.1:0-73915 GCF_001665475.1 Gordonia sp. 852002-51296_SCH5728562-b
GGTCGGTCGAAGCGGATCGCCACGCTGGGGCAACGGTTGGCCTCGTTCGCCTCACCCGGCGGCAAAATGTGTTCCGCACCGGGCTGTAACCAACCCGCCTCACGGGTGCAGATGCATCACGCCGCGAAAGACTGGGCCGACGGCGGCTTGACCGACATCGACCAGTTGGTGCCGGCGTGTGATGTGCACAATCGGCGGGTCGGCAAAAAGCCTGGGCAGTTCACCACCCGCATGATCACCGACGGACCCGATACGGGCCGTGTTGCGTGGCGACTCAACGCCAAACCCGGTATGCCCGAGAATCCCGAACGCATCAACCGCATCGCCGACGTCAAAGCCGACTTCCACGACTACCTCACCGCCGAACACACCAACAACGAAGCCGCCGCCGCAGCACGCGCGGCCGGTGTTGGCGCGACGGTTACCGAGATCGGCGCGCGAGCCTCGGATACAGCCGACACTGAGGTCGGCGCGCGTGCCTCGGGTTCAGCGGACGCCGAGATGGTGGTCGCGGACGCGGTCGGTGCCTGGATGATGTCGCCGCCCTCGACGCCAGGTGCGCCGAGCGTGAATGAGCCGACGTTGACCGGCGTTGAGCTCGCACTGGTGGGCGCACTGCCGTTGAGCGACACCGTGCGCCTCAGCGGGCGGGTCGACATCCAATGGAACCTCACTGACCCACCCGACCCCGAGCCACCCACAGACCCAGACGCACCTACAGGTCCCGCCCCACCAGCCAGCCCCTGGTGGCTCGGCGGCGTCGACCCGCCCGGCGACGTCGACCCACCCTTGTCCGACGCCGCCTGACCACCGCGCCAGCCGACCGTGTGCCAACCCGGCCGACCGCGACAAAACAACCAATCCGGTTGTGCCGCAACCCGTCCACACCCCGCCACCACACCCCGGTGGCGGGGCAGACGTGGTTACTGGCGGGCAGGTCCGGAAGATGAACGCAAGCAACGTAGCAACCGTGAAGCGCGGCGCCACAGCGTGTGCGGGTGCCCCTCACCCGTGTCGTCCGCATCCTCTCCGACGACCGCCACACCCGTCGAGTCCTGAATCACGTTTCCGTGCGCGGTACCCTGTGGCGCATCATCCGACGAACCGCGACGGACAGGATTCACCGCAGATGGGCGACGCTCGCTCCGACCACCCAGTGAACGCCGACGACGCATCCGATGACCCGATCACCGACCTGGAGACAGGTTTCGCCGACCTGATGCGACAGGGACGAATTCGACTACGCAACCGCGCCCGCGCGGTGGATCCCCGACTCGACCCGTCGAACTACCCCCTGATCGCGATGCTCGCCGGCGCCGACGGATCTCTGCCTGTGTCGACACTGGTCGCGCAGCTCGGACTCGAGAAGTCGACTGTGAGCAGACAGATCGACGCCATCGTGCGCCTCGGTCTCGCCGAGCGACACGCCGACCCGCACGATGCCCGCGCTCGACTGGTCTCCCTGACCCCTACCGGCCGAGCACGCGTAGATCACGTCGCCGACGCGGCGGTCGCAGACTGGCGTGCACGGCTGTCCGAATGGGACCCAGAGGACATCCGGACCCTCACCCGACTGCTCAACCGCCTCCTTGTCGACGACGCGGAGTTCGAACCCGACCCTGCTTGAGCCCTGAGCGAGCGTGAGCCCCCGAACTACCTCGAATCCGGCCGCAGACTGAACCCGAGACCCGGCTCCGATTCGCCGCGTCGAGAAACTGCGCCTGGTCCGGGAATACTCAAGATAGTTGCGCGTTACAACTATCAATGGTTATAGTTGCTTCACTCAACTAGTTGGTTGCGTGACGTATCTGCAGCCAGCAATCGGCCGGCCATCGTTGCCGCGCCCCGACATCCTTCTCCCGTGCGGCGGACCGCGCGGGACCAGCCACTACCTCAGGAGGTTCTCCCATGTCTCAAGCCGCCACGCGGGAGGTCACTTCCGCTGCGGGCGCACCGATGACCCATCGACAGAAGCTAGAAGCGCTCGTCGGTCTGCTCCTCGGAATGTTCGTCGCGTTTCTCTCGTCGACGATCGTGTCCAATGCGCTCCCCGTCATCATCACTGACCTGCATGGAACGCAGGGCCAGTACACCTGGGTCGTCACGGCGACCCTCCTCGCATCCACGGCGACCACACCCATCTGGGGCAAGCTCTCCGACCTGGTGAGCAAAAAGATCCTGGTCCAGGCGTCGTTGGCGTTGTTCACCCTCGGTTCGGTCCTCGCCGGACTCTCACAGTCGGTCGGCATGCTGATCGGTTTCCGCGTCATCCAGGGCCTCGGGCTCGGTGGCTTGCAGGCGCTGGTCGTCATCGTGATCGCATCGATGTTCAGCCCGCGCGAACGCGGCCGCTACCAGGGTCCGATCGCAGCTGTGATGTCGCTCGCGACCGTCGCAGGCCCGCTGATCGGCGGCGTGATCGTCGACACCAGCTGGCTCGGTTGGCGCTGGACGTTCTACGTCTGTGTTCCGCTCGCGGTGATCGCTTTGCTGGTCATCCAGCGCACGCTGAACCTTCCGACGGTCCGCAAGGACGTCCGCATCGACTACCTCGGCGCGTTCCTGATCGCGGCAGGTGTCAGCACCCTGCTCATCTGGGTCACCCTCGCCGGTGACAGCTTCGCGTGGCTGTCGGGAATGACGTTCGGACTCGTCGCACTCGGAATCGTGCTCATCGTCGGCGCATTGTTCGTCGAATCGCGCGCCAAGGACCCGATCATTCCGCTGCGACTGTTCCGCGACCGCACCACGACCCTCGCCACACTGGCAAGCGTTGCCGTGGGTGTCGCACTGTTCGGTGGTGCCGTGTTCCTCGGTCAGTACTTCCAGATCGCCCGCGGCTACTCCCCCACGGCGGCAGGTCTGCTCACCCTTCCGATGATTATCGGCTCGATGCTCGCCGCAACGGTCTCGGGCGCTCTGATCACACGGTTCGGTCGGTGGAAGCGCTTCCTCGTCACGGGCGCTGCGCTGATGACAGCAGGATTCTTCCTTCTGTCGACCATCGACGCACATACCGACATGGTCGTCATCGGAGCGTTCCTGTTCATCCTCGGACTCGGCATGGGAATGACCATGCAGAACCTCGTGATGGCTGTGCAGAACAACGTCGGACCCGATGACCTCGGTTCGGCGACGTCGACGGTGACGTTCTTCCGCTCGCTCGGAGGTGCGGCGGGCGTGTCGGTGCTCGGTGCGGTGCTGGCCACCCACGTCACCGACCTGATCACCAAGGGTCTGGTCGCGGCGGGTGTCAATCCGGCACAGACCGGCGGGTCGGGTGCAGGGCTCTCGAACCTCAAGGATCTGCCCGGACCGATCGCCGAGATCGTCCGCGGTTCCTACGGTGACGCAATCGCGCGCGTCTTCTTCATCGCCGGTGTGATGGCCGCGATCAGCTTCGTCGCGATCGTGTTCATCAAGGAGGTCGCACTCAAGACGCAGAGCTTCGACGAACAGCGGCTCGCCGCCGTCCGCGAGGAAGTCATCGACGTCACGCCCACCGCGTCGTTCGACGTCGCACCGGTCACCTTGGACAGCGGCTGGACAGGCGAGAACCGCACTGCAAACACAGGAGCGACTGGCAGCACGGCGGTAGACGACCTCGACAGGGAGTTCGCGGAACTGGTCGACGGTCCGGACGCCACCGCGCGTTCGGCAGCCGCGACCGGAGATGCCGACTCGCAGCACGGACGCCACGAGCGCACCGACTGACCATTTGGCTGCCGAAAGGCACGCTGGGTGCCAGACGCACCAAAATCAAGAAAACACTGTGGCCCACAGCCTTCACTGTGGGCCACAGTGCTTTTGCACCACTCGGCAGTGCGTTTCCGCCACTCAGAGCGGTATGTCGAGTCCCAGGTCGAGCGCGGTGACCGAATGTGTCAGTGCTCCGACGGCGAGGTAGTCGACGCCCGTGCGTGCGTAGTCGGCGGCCTGGTCAAGACTCAACCCGCCCGAGGACTCCAGCTTCGTCTCCGGCGATCGGTTGTTGCGGCGGGAGACGGCCATCTTGGTAGCCCAGAGTTCGAAGTTGTCGAGCAACACGAGTTGGGGTTCGAGGTCGAGCACCTCGTCGAGTTGGTCGAGCGAGTCCACTTCGACCTCGACCGCCAGGTCGGGTGCCGCCGCACGCACGGCGCGCAGCGCTGCGCTCACCGATCCCGCGGCGGCGACGTGATTGTCTTTGATCAGCGCAGCGTCGCCGAGCCCCATGCGATGGTTGACGCCGCCACCCGCGCGCACCGCATATTTCTGCAGATAACGCATGCCAGGCAACGTCTTTCGCGAGTCACGAATTTTCGCAGCCGTTCCGTCGACGGCGTCGACCCACTGTGCTGTCGCGGTGGCGATGCCCGAGAGATGACACGCCAGGTTGAGTGCCGTGCGCTCCGCGGTGAGCAGAGCGGCGGTCGGCGCATGAACCGCCAACACCACGTCGCCCGGCGCGACTCTCGTGCCGTCGGCAACCGCGGCGGTCACCTCGTACGCCCCGACACCGACGACCTCGTCGAGAACAGCAAGCACGACGGGCAGCCCGGCGACCACTCCGAGCGCACGGCTGACGATCTGCGCATCGACCGTCGCGCCGGCGGGCACCGTCGACGCGGTGGTGACGTCGGGTCCGTAGCGCAGATCCTCGTCGAGTGCCGTTCGGATCAGCGTCCTGACCTCGTCGGTGATGGCCAGGTCGAGTTCTCCGGCTGCCTCGCGTTGGCCGATGAACGCGCTCATCGACTCATTCACCCGAACCCGGATTGCCGATCGCGATCATCCGCTCGACGCTCTTGCGTGCGCGCGCGGCAACGTCGTCAGCGACAAACACCTCGTCCTTGCCCTCACGCAGCGCACGCAGCAGCGCGGCCGGAGTGATCATCTTCATGTACGGGCACGACGCGCGGTCGTTGACCGCCTGGAAGTCGATACCCGGCGCGGCTTTACGGAGTTGGTGCAGCATGCCGATCTCCGTGGCGACGAGAACCTGCTTGGCACCGGTCTGCCGCGCGGCGTCGATCATTCCGCCGGTGGACAGGATCTTCACGCGGTCATCGGGCACCGCTCCCTCACCCGCGAGGTAGAGCGCCGACGTCGCGCACCCGCACTCGGGGTGGATGAACAGGTCGGCGTCGGGGTGCGAGTTGGCCTTGGCGGTCAGCTCGTCACCGTTGATCCCGGCGTGCACGTGGCACTCGCCCGCCCAGATGTGGATGTTGTCGCGGCCGGTCTCCCGTTTGACGTGCGCGCCGAGGAACTGGTCCGGAAGGAACAACACATCGCGATCGGGATCGATCGACGCCACCACGTCGACAGCGTTCGACGACGTGCAGCAGATGTCGGTGAGACCCTTCACCTCGGCGGTCGTGTTGACGTAGGAGACGACGACGGCGTCGGGGTACTCGGCCTTCCACGCCCGGAGGTCGTCGGCCGTGATCGAATCGGCGAGCGAGCACCCCGCCCTGGCATCGGGGATCAGGACCCGCTTGTCGGGGCTGAGGATCTTCGCGGTCTCCGCCATGAAGTGAACGCCGCAGAACACGATCTCGTCGGAGTCGACCTCCGCCGCGATCCGGGACAGCGCAAGCGAGTCACCGACATGGTCTGCAACATCTTGAATTGCCGGTAGTTCATAGTTGTGCGCGAGTAAGGTCGCATTACGCGCACGCGCTAGTCGACGAACCTCTTCTGCCCACGCCGCGGTCGGTTCCACACCGGTGAATCCACCGGGACCGTCTGTCCACACCGCGTCGATCAGACCGGGTTCGGGAACTGCCGCCGGACGGTCGCTCGTGATACTCATGTGTCACTCCTTCAGCCTGCGACCGGAGAACGCGGTTCGTGCTCCGATACAGGTTTTCGACTGTCGGTCGAAAACACCTAGATCGTAGCACCCCGCCCGGTGGGTACCGTCGGTACTCCGATTCGAGTAGCTCACTACGCGTTTCTGTGGTCGCCTGCGGCAATAGCGTCGAAGAGGTCAGCGACAACACCGCCACTGCTCGACGAGAATCACAGGAGATACCCCCGATGACCTCCACGATTGGCCCCCGCGCCGGCGACGACGTTCCTCCTACATCGACCTCCCCCATGGCCATCAAGCCGTCGATCCCGACGCGCAGATCATCGTTCTGCACTCCGCTTGAAGCGGTTCGACGCCGCCAAGAGGCACTCGAACGTCTTGCTGCACGTCGAATCGTGACGACGCCTCCCACGCGACCCACGGCAGACCACGCGCACCTTCGCCCTATGGTGTCGGCGTCGGTTGGCTCCGGGATGCATTCCGCGCCTGCACCTGGAGGCGGTGAGCCGATGCATCCACGAGTTCCCCTGACATCCCGAGAGGTCGAGGTGCTGCGGACATGGCTTCTCACCGACTCCAAGTCGGTGGCGGCGTCGCGGCTGGTGATCTCGGTGGGCACGGTCAACACGCATCTGGCGCGCATTCGGACGAAGTACGCAGACGCCGGGCGCCCGGCGCGTACCAAGGCGTCGTTGGTTGCTCGTGCGATCCAGGACGGGCTGATCAGCCTCGACGAACTCTGAGCGGAGCGGCTCTCGCGTTCCCGCGCGAAGCGCCTCTTGATTTCCAGCGAAGCGCCTCTTGATTTCCAGCGAAGCGCCTCTTGATTTCCAGCGAAGCGCCTCTCGCGTTCCCAGTGAAGCGCGCCTCTCGAGTTCCAGCGAAGCACCGCGAGGACGCGTTCCGCAGCGCCTGAAGACCGCGCTGCGGGACGCGCCCTAGAATCGACCGCATGTCCGCGCCGATTCATGACAGTTCCGATGGCGCCGTCACACAGGAGTCGGTCATACGGGAGTCGGGTACGCGGGAATCGATCACACAGGAATCGGGCCGGACGACGTCTGAGTCGCCGGGGACTGCAGGCGTCGAGGTCCTGAGCGCGGTTTTCCAGGTGCGACGCCCGACGCCCGACGACGAGCCCCAACTGTGCGTTCTTCTGTGGCGGCAGCACGACGACGAGCCGTTGGCTCTCCCCGGTGGCGGGGTCGCACCACACGAGAGCCTCTCGGAGACTGCTCGACGCCAGCTTGCCGACACGATGGACATCCGCAAGGTTGCACACCTCGAACAGCTCTCGGTGTTCTCGGCGCCGCATCGCACTCCGGGACGTCGAACCATTGCGTCGACGTATCTGGGCCTGGTACCCACCGACGCGCCTGCACGACTACCCGACACCGCGGCGTGGCTGCCGGTGGACTCCCTCGGCGTGTTGGCTCACGACCACGCCGACATCATCGCCGCGGCGCGTCGACGTCTGGCTGCGAAACTCTCGTACACCAATATCGCCTTCGCGTTGGCACCGTCTCGGTTCCCAATGTCTGAGCTATCTGAAATCTATTGTGCTGCACTCGGTTACCCGGTCGACACGACCAACCTTCTGCGAATACTCAGTCGACGTGGCGTCGTCGTGGCCACCGGGACGGTCGGCAAGACTGGCCGTTCGGGCGGGCGGCCGCCCGCGCTCTATGCCTTCGCCGACAACGAGTTACGCGTCACCGACGAGTTCGCGACGCTCAAACCCCCACTGTGAGCGAACGGTCCGCGTCGTCGACGACGCCGTCGCCCACACCGAGGTCGGCGTCGCTGTTCGCGAGCGCACACACCAGATAGACGAGACTCACGGTCAGCGGTGCACAGATGAGGAGAATCCACGGCGCCGAGAACCCGTTGCGTGTGGCGCCGTCGAGCACGAGGTCGGGGACGACACGGAAGGTCTGGCCCATCCCGACGTCGTGCGGATCCGGAAAGTGTAGGTGCCCGACCCAGGTGCCGATGGATCCCGCGATCACGGTGCCGATCACTGCGGTCACGAAGGTCACGCCGTAACCGATCAGACCTCTCCAGTAGCGGGCGGCGAACCATGCGAGCGCCGCCGCGACCGCACCGTAGGCGAGCATCCAGAGCGCGAACACCGCAACACCGGCGAACTCCTCACCGAGCTGTTCCGACGGCACAGCGGCACCCTGCGCAGTCACCGTCCCGGTCATCGCGGGGGTCGTGACCGCCCACGCCACACCGAACACGACGCCGAGCAACAGCACCACGACACCGACGACAACCAGCGGTGCTAGCGAGTGCTTTCGCTTCGCCGACACCGGATAGCCGGGTGTCCCCGGATACGCCTGTGCCATCATCGTCGACCGAGTTGCGACGAATCGACGACACCGTGGCGCGAACAACGTGCGTCCCACCCGTCGGGGCGCACCTGCACCACCATCCGCCTGCCGCACTGACCACAGAACCGCGGCGGCTCCAAACCGAGCCGCGCTGCCGGAGGCACGGCGTCGGCCGACTGCAGGTCGAGTTCGATGCCGGTGTACACGCCGTACCGGCACGGCTCGTCGAGCGGACCGGGGATGTCGATGGGGCTTCTCGCACCCGGATCGACGGTGGGCGTCGGAGTCATCGGCGTCCTCTCAGCTCGCTCGTAGGTCATCGAATTCGAGTATGCACGCCGAGCTGATACGGCCCGCTCACACGCTCCCGGCGCCGAGCCGAAACGGCCCGCTCGCACGCTCCCGGCGCCGAGCCGAACCGCCCGTTCTCGGCGCCGGGCTCAGATGCTGTCGTTGAGCGCCTTGATCGGCATCGAGAGGTCGTCGAGGAGGTCGAGGTCGTCCTCGGCAGGCCTGCCGAGCGTGGTCAGGTAGTTGCCGACGATGACCGCGTTGATGCCGCCGAGGATTCCCTGCTTGGCGCCGAGGTCGCCCAGCGTGATCTCGCGGCCACCCGCGAAACGCAGGATCGTGCGCGGCAGAGCGAGGCGGAACGCCGCCACCGCCTTGAGCGCCTCGGCCGCAGGCAGCACGTCGAGGTCTCCGAACGGGGTTCCCGGTCGCGGATTGAGGAAGTTGAGCGGAACCTCGTCGGGTTCGAGGGCAGCCAGGTCTGCCGCGAACTCGGCGCGCTGTTCGAGGCTCTCCCCCATGCCGAGAATGCCGCCGCAGCACACCTCCATGCCAGCGTCGCAAACCATGCGCAGCGTGTCCCAACGCTCCTCCCACGTGTGGGTGGTGACCACGTTCGGGAAGTGGCTGCGCGCGGTCTCGAGGTTGTGGTTGTAGCGGTGAACACCCATGTCCCGTAGCTGGTCCACCTGCTCCTGCGTCAGCATGCCGAGGCTGCAGGCGATCTGGATGTCGACCTCATTGCGAATGGCTTCGATTCCCGCGGCCACCTGTGACAGCAGTCGCTTATCCGGGCCACGCACGGCCGCGACGATGCAGAACTCCGTCGCGCCAGTCTTCGCCGTCTGCTTGGCAGCCTCCACCAGCGAGGGGATGTCGATCCACGCGCTGCGCACCGGCGATGCGAAAAGCCCTGACTGGGAACAGAAATGGCAGTCCTCCGGGCAGCCGCCGGTCTTGAGCGAGATGATGCCCTCGACCTCGACCTCCGGTCCGCACCACCGCATCCGGACGTCGTGGGCGACCTGCAGCAGTTCGGTGAGGCGCTCGTCGGGAAGCCGCAGCACCTCGAGCACCTGGTCGCGATCCAAGGGCTCTCCGCGTTCGAGAACCTGGGCGCGCGCGACGTCGAGGATGTCGGTCGACGACGCGCCCGACGACGCCTGCGCGGTCGCGGCGTCGAGCGTCGGATCTACGGGTGCCTGTGTCATGCGTGAACTCCTTCGATGGGCTGATCTGCCGCGATCTTGTCGGGCGCGGAACGAGAATTGAGGTCTGCGACGAAGTCGGGATCGAACCAGGTGGGCGCCGCGGCCCTGAACTGATCGGGCTCGAGTTCCCCGACACCGTCCGGTATGACGCCGACGACGGGGACACCCGTGAGCCGGGGCAGGTCGATGCGATTGCACCGCATGGCGAGGTCGGGATCGCGCGGCCATGAGCCGATGACGAGACCGGCGGGACGAATTCGTTTCGCCCGCAACGCTTCGACGGTCAGCTCGGCGTGGTTGAGCGCACCGAGGCCTGCCTGGACGACGACGATCGCGTCCGCTCCGATCGCGGACGCGACATCGAGGGCGGTGAGGTCGGGCGCGAGGCGCACCAGTACCCCGCCTGCTCCCTCGACGAGGGTCAACCGATGAGTCGAAACAAGCTCGGTGGCAGCGTCGACGATGGTCGAAAGGTTCAGTGGTGCGAGTCCTGCGCGCATCGCCGCGGTCTCCGGCGCCAGCGGCTCCGGATAGCGCGCACACTCGACCAGATCCACGACACCCGCGAGGTGAGCAACAGTCGCGAGATCACCCGGCTCACCTGGCTCGACGCCGGTCTGCGCGGGTTTGCACACCGCCACGCCACTCGCCGATCCTCCCGCAACGCACGCGAGCGCAGCGGTGACGATCGTCTTGCCCACGTCGGTCGAGGTGCCGGTGATCAGGAGGGCACGTCCCGTCATCGTGCACCTCCGCCTTCGGCCAGAGCGGTGCCGATGACGTCTGCGGCGCGGTCGACGGTCGCGTCGTCGAGATCGGCGCGCACCGTCAGGCGCAGTCTTGAGGTCCCCGGCGGTACCGATGGCGGTCGGAAACACCCGACCAACACACCGCTGTCCCGACACCGTGCGGCGGCGTCGACCGCGGGCTGCGGGTCGCCGACGATGCGCGAGATCACCGCGGCAGCCGGGACCGGCGCACCGAGGCTGCGAGCCATGCGGGTTGCGTTGTGCCGCAATCGGTCCGGTAGCTCCGGCTGCGCACGCAAGACCCCCAGCGCAGCACGCGCCGCACCGACGGCTGCCGGGCTGAGTCCGGTGTCGAAGATGAAGGTGCGCGCGACGTCGATGAGGTGCTCACGGACAGCAGAAGTCGCAAGGACCACGCCGCCCTGTGCGCCGAGCGACTTGGAGCACACGGTCGTGACGACGAGATCGCGCGCACCGGACAGTCCGACTTCGGCGATCAGTCCCCTGCCGCCTGGTCCGCGTACTCCGAGTGCATGCGCTTCGTCGACGAGCAGCGCCGCAGAGTGTTCGCGGGCAACGCGGTAGAGCTGCTCGACGGGTGCCGGTTCGCCGTCGACCGAGTAGACAGAATCGGTGACGACCAGTGCCCGCTCTTCTGTGCGACCACGGAGTGCCGCTGCGACGGCCGCGACATCGCCGCGGCCGACGACGACCACTTGCGCGCGCGACAGTCGGCACCCGTCGATGAGCGACGCGTGGGTTCCGGTGTCGGACACGATGAGGTCGCCGCGGCCGACGAGTGCGGTGATGGCTCCGACATTGGCGAGGTAGCCGGACGAAAAGCACAGTGCCGCATCGAAACCCATGAAGTCGGCGATGTCGTCCTCGAAGTCGACGTGCAACCGTGTAGTGCCCGCGACGAGTCGCGACGCCGTCGACCCCGCTCCGAACTCGTCGAGCGCCGCATGCGCGCCCGCGAGCACTGCGGGGTGTGTCGAGAGTCCGAGATAGTCGTTGGACGCCAGGTTGAGCATCGACGCTCCGGCGTCGCGGACGAATGGGACACGGTGCAGCCCAGCCGAATTGCGTGCCGCAGCGGCATCGGCGAGCCAGTCGAGGGCGGACGCGTCGTCGACCGCCGTGCCGCTCGCGGCCTGCGCCATGTCGAGGCCGCGCAGCCCGGAACGCAGCGTGTCGTACTCCGATGTCATCGGGCACCTCCTGCGCCGACCAACTGTGCACACGACGCCGTTGTGGCCGCGGCGATTCCGGAGCAGATCGTCTCGACGTCGGAGTCGGTGCAGACGAACGGCGGCATCGTGTAGATCAGGTTGCGGAAGGGCCGCAACCAGACACCGGCGTCGACGGCGGCATCCGTGGCCGCGGCGACGTCGACCTCGTCGTCGAGTTCGACGACGCCGATGGCCCCGAACGTGCGGACATCACGAACACCGGCCACGTCGTTCAGTGGCGCAAGTCCTCGCGCGAGCAGGTCGGAGATGTCGGCGACGCGGCGTCGCCACGGACCGTCGAGCAGTAGTTCGGTGGAGGCGACCGCGATCGCACAGGCGAGCGGATTGGCCATGAACGTGGGACCGTGCGCCAATCCACCGGCCTCACCCGCACTGATCGTCTCCGCGATCGCGGTGGTGCACAGCGTCGCGGCCAACGTCAGGTAGCCGCCGGTCAGCGCCTTGCCGACACACATGATGTCGGGCGAGACGCGCGCGTGGTCGGCGGCGAACAGCTCGCCGGTGCGGCCGAATCCGGTGGCGATCTCGTCGAAGATCAGCAGCACATCGTGCTCGTCGCAGATTCGACGCAGTTCCCCGAGATAGGCGGGGTCGTGGAAACGCATACCTCCGGCGCCCTGGACGACAGGTTCGACGATGATCGCGGCGAGTTCGTTGCGGTGCGCGACGACAGCGGCCTCTAGGGAGTCGACATAGTCGGCATCGAACTCCGCGGGCGGGGCGGGCACGAACACCTGGTCGGCCAGAACCCGACGCCACATCGCGTGCATCCCACCCTCGGGATCGCAGACGCTCATCGGGGTGAAGGTGTCGCCGTGGTACCCACCGCGCCAGGTCAGCAGGCGCGTGCGTTCCGGCTTGCCACGACTGCGCCAATACTGCAGCGCCATCTTCACCGCGACCTCGACCGACACCGAACCCGAATCGCAGAAGAACACCTTCTGCAGGGGTGCTGGTGTGATGTCGACGAGCAACTGCGCGAGCCGCGCGGCGGGCTCGTGGGTCAATCCGCCGAACATCACGTGGCTCATCGACTCCAGTTGATCGCGCGCCGCGGCGTCGAGGACCGGGTGGCGATAACCGTGGATGGCGGCCCACCACGAGCTCATTCCGTCGATGACCGCACCGCCGTCGGCGAGTGTGAGTCGCACGCCGTCGGCGCCGCGGACGACACGCGGTTGCGTCGGCGACGGCATGGCGCCGTAGGGATGCCAGATGTGTGCTGCGTCGACGCGGCTGATGTCGGCTGCATCCATGTGGTGCGTCCCTCCTCGCCGGCTTAGAGTGGTCCTGGACACCGTTCAGGCCCGAACTCCTGGACACTGTACAGGCTCCTCCTGAACGCTGTACAGGTTGCGTCACGGCCGGACGGCCTGGATACCCTGACGCGGTGAGCAACAACCGCGCCGACGTCCTGCGCGCCGCGCGCGGCATCCTGACCGACTACAGCCTCGCCGACCTCTCGATGCGCAGGCTGGCAACCGAAGTCGGTGTCCGCCCCAACGCGTTGTACTGGCACTTTCCCAACAAGCAGTCGCTGCTGGCCGCGCTGGCCGACGACATCCTCGGCGACATCGACCCGTCGGACCCCGATCAGCCGTGGGACGCCAGACTTGCCGACATCGCGATCGGGATGCGGACGGCGCTGCTCGCTGTTCCCGACAGCGCGGAGGTGGTCTCGTCGGCGTGGGCCAGTGGAATTGCGACGAGAACGGTGTCCGACGACCTGACCGACGTCGCGCTTTCCGGCGGACTCACCCCGCGCGACGCGCACGGAGTCGCCACCGCGATATGCCAGCTCATCATCGGGCTGACGATCGAGGAACAGACGCGGGCCCAGATGGAACGGCTCGGGGTCACCGGCCCGTCGGGTCGCGACTTCGCAGCAGAATTCGACGACGCGCTCGGCGTACTACTCGACGGCGCTCGACACCGAGCGCGCGCGACTCACTGAGCAGACGCCTCGCGACACCACTCTGCGCCGTCGCGACACCCCTCTGCTCAGTGTGTCGGACCCGCTGGAATGGGTTTTTCACAGTTGCGGCGGGTAGCCTCCTACGCGGAGTACGGCGGTTGTCGTCCACCGCGCGCGTGTGTGTGGATAGGTCGCCACCGACTCGTCCCAACCCCCGACACGGAAGCAAGCACGACAGACGTGGCAGCCCCAACCCAAGTGGTGACGACCCCTAACCGGAACGAGCCCGTCCCACCGCTCCCCGCGTATCGCACCGATCTCGACGGCCTCCGCGGGATCGCGATCATGCTGGTTGCCTGCTTCCACATCTGGTTCGGCAGGGTGTCCGGCGGCGTCGATGTCTTCCTCGCACTGTCGGGTTACTTCTTCATCGGATCGCTGCTGCGTCACGCGATCAACAGCCAGGCGTCGCACGTCACGTTCATCGAGGCGCTCAACCCGTGGCCGCGCCTCAAACGACTGCTGCGTCGACTGCTCCCGGCGCTGTTCACGGTCCTCATCGCGGTCGCGATCCTGACCGTCATCGTGCTTCCGCAGACCCGCTGGCTCAACATCGGGCGCGAGCTGCGTGCGTCGGCGCTGTACTACCAGAATTGGTATCTCGCACTGAACTCGCAGGACTATCTCGCGGCGAGTTCAGCGAACAGTCCGCTGCAGCACATCTGGTCGATGTCGGTGCAGGGGCAGTTCTTCGTCGGCATGCTGTTCGCCGCGGTCATCGCTGCCGGAACGATCAAGCTGCTGTCGGCGATCATCCGACCGATCGCCGAGCCGAAGACGATCCGTCTTCTCGTCGGCCTCGCACTGTTGGCGGTCGCCGCCGTCTCGTTCTACTGGGCGCACATGCGGATGGGCGTCAATCAACAGTGGAACTACTACGACACCCTCTCGCGACTGTGGGAGCCACTCGCCGGCGGTCTGCTCGCCATCTGGTTGCCGCGCTGGCACGTTCCCCGGTGGCTCCGCAACGGTGCGGCGATCGTCGCTCTCGGCCTGATCATCACCTGTGGGTGGTGGATCGACGGCGTCGACTCGTACCCGGGTCCATGGGCACTGGTGCCGGTCGGTTCGACGCTCGTGATCATCTGGGCGGGAGCCACCGCGCTCGAGCGTCCTCGGTCCAGGCATGAAGCGATCGATCAGTCGCAACCGGCGGTCAACCGGGCGCTGTCCAGCCGGGTACCGGAATGGCTCGGCACCATCGCGTACTCGCTGTACCTCTGGCATTGGCCACTGCTGATCTTCTATCTGACCTGGCGCGGCAAAGACCACGCCAACGTCATCGAGGGCATCGGGCTCCTCGCCGTGTCCATCGGTCTGGCCTGGCTGACCAAGCGCTACGTCGAGGATCCGCTGCGGGGCGGCGACCGCGCGAAGCTGGCCCGCGGCGACCGCCAGGGACGTTCGCGGTGGCTCAGCTACACGTCGGTGGTGACCACCGTGCTGGTCGTCTTGTCGATCGGCGTCGCGGTCGGCGTCAATGCATGGGACCGCCACGTCGCGAACACCGTCGTCAACACAGCGAATCTCGACCCGCACTCCTACCCCGGCGCCCGCGCTCTGCTCAACGGCTGGCCGGTGCCCGCGCTCGATCCCCAACCGACACCGCTGGCAGTGCTCGGCGACTTCCCGGAGACCTCGACGCAGGGCTTCATGAGTTCGTTCGAGGACCCGGAGATCCACGTCGGCGTCTACGGTGACCCGACCGCGACGAGGACGATTGCCCTCGCGGGTGGTTCGCACGCCGAGTTCTGGATCACCGCACTCGACGAACTGGGCAAGCGCAACCACTTCAAGGTCACGACCTACCTGAAGATGGGGTGCCCGCTGTCCACCGAGCTGGTGCCCAAGCAGCGGGGTGTGCCGTATCCGCAATGCCACGACTGGGTGCAGCGCGTGATGGCGAAGGTTATCGCCGACAAACCCGACGCGGTGTTCACCAACTCGACCCGTCCGCGCGACTACAAGCCGGGCGACTGGATGCCCGACGACTACAAGCCGATCTTCACGCAATTCATGGATGCGGGCATCCCCGTTCTCGGCATTCGCGACACACCGTGGCCGATGGGACCGACGGGCGCTCTCGACACCCCGACGTGCCTGTCCGACGGCGGCACCGCATCCGAGTGCGGCTCCGATCGAGCGCGGGTGCTCTCCCCGACCGATCCCGCAGCGCCGTTCGCCGACGGCAAGCCACTGTTCCATCCGCTCGACGTGTCGAACGGCATCTGCACCCCGACGGAATGCCCGGCAGTCGTGGGAAACATCATCGTCTACAAGGATTGGCATCATCTGAGCGCCACGTACGTGCGCAGTCTGACCGACGAGCTCGAACGCCAGATGACACAGGCCCTGCCCTGGACCGGTCCCAACCACCGCTGACGCGCCAGCGGTCGTCGGCTCAGCGACCTCCTCGCGGAGTAGGCCGATGCAGACCGACCGCGGGGTGTCGTCCAACGCACACGGGTGCGGCTTTTCCCCGAGATGAAGACGGCGCGTATCGCGACTAGGGTCATGGCATGACTGCGAAAAGGTGGGCATGACCGTACCGCCGACCGACGACACGGCACCTCACGAGCCGGCACCCGGCACCGATGCCCAGAGCGTCGGACAGACAGCCGATGCGACGACGGCCACTCCCCCGCGTACATCAGAGTCGACGCTGGGATCGCTGCCGCCGGACAGCCCCGAACAGGCTGACGCGCTCGTCGCTCCCGAGCCCGAGCCCATCCCGGTCTGGCCGGGTACGCCATATCCGCTCGGCGCAACGTATGACGGTGTGGGAACCAACTTTTCGCTGTTCTCCGAGGTCGCCGAGGCAGTCGACCTGTGTCTGATCGACAGGGACGGGCACGAGCGTCGCATTCGTCTCGACGAGGTCGACGGCTACTGCTGGCATTGCTATCTGCCGAACATCGGCCCAGGCCAGTTCTACGGATATCGCGTCCACGGCCCCTACGATCCGGCGAGCGGGTTGCGCTGCGACCCGTCAAAGCTGCTGCTCGACCCGTACGGCAAGGCATTTCACGGAGATTTCGACGGCGACGAGTCGTTGTTCTCCTATCCCATGGCGTCGTCCGAGTCCGACGACGATGGTGGTGAACCGCCCGTCGTCCCCGCCGAACAGTCGTTGCGCGCCACCGCCGACCCCGACTCCGACGACTACGAGACCTCGTCGGCCACCACTGCCGGCGCGCACAACCCCACCGCGGACACCGGAGCCTCGGCAGAGGAACCGGAGATCGCGACCGCCAACGGGGACGCGGGCCCGTCGACAGGCGAGGCCGACGATCCCTCAGCTGACGCCGAGACCACCGTCGACGACGCCGAGACCACCGTCGAAGACACGGCCGACGACGTCGAAGTCCTCATCGAAGATGCCGACACGGAGACGATCACGCCCGCCGAGGACGTGTCGGCCGACCGGTCGCCGTCGATGCCGCAACTCGATTCACTCGGTCACACGATGTTGTCCGTGGTCATCAACCCGTACTTCGACTGGCAGCACGACCGCGCGCCACGACGCCCCTATCACCAGACGGTCATCTACGAAGCGCATGTCAAAGGCATGACCGCGACCCATCCCGACATCCCGGAGCAGTTGCGTGGCACCTATGCCGGCCTTGCCCACCCGGTGATCATCGACCACCTCAAAGAACTTGGCATCACGGCGATCGAACTCATGCCCGTGCACCAGTTCATGCAGGACTTCGTGCTGCGCGACAAGGGTTTACGCAATTACTGGGGCTACAACACGTTTGGTTTCTTCGCGCCGCATCTCGAGTACGCGTCCAACCCGGATCAGCCCGCCAGCGCGGTGACCGAGTTCAAGGCGATGGTACGTGCGTACCACACTGCAGGCATCGAGGTGATCCTCGACGTGGTCTACAACCACACCGCGGAGGGCAACCACCTCGGTCCGACCGTCTGCTTCCGCGGCATCGACAACGGCGCCTACTACCGACTCGTCGACGGTCAGCCCGAGATGTACATGGACTACACGGGCACCGGCAACAGCCTCAACGGACGCCATCCGCACACGCTGCAGCTCATCATGGACTCGCTGCGCTATTGGGTGCTCGAGATGCACGTCGACGGTTTCCGCTTCGACCTCGCGTCGACGCTCGCCCGCGAACTGCATGACGTCGATCGCCTGTCGGCCTTTTTTGATCTGGTGCAACAGGATCCGGTGGTCAGCCAGGTGAAGCTCATCGCCGAGCCGTGGGATATCGGCGAGGGCGGCTATCAGGTCGGCAACTTCCCGCCGCTGTGGACAGAGTGGAACGGCAAGTATCGCGACACCGTGCGCGACTATTGGCGCGGTGAGCCTGCGACGTTGGGAGAGTTCGCCTCTCGGCTCACCGGTTCGTCGGATCTCTACGAGTCCACGGGCCGACGGCCGTCGGCGAGTATCAACTTCGTCATCGCGCACGACGGCTTCACGTTGCGAGACCTGGTGTCCTACAACGAGAAACACAACATGGCCAACGGTGAGGACAACCGTGACGGCGAGAGCCACAACCGGTCGTGGAACTGCGGCGTCGAGGGTCCCACCGACGATCCGGAAGTGAACGAACTCCGCGCGCGCCAACAGCGCAACATCCTCGCGACGATGTTTCTGTCGCAGGGCACCCCGATGCTGGCGCACGGCGATGAGATCGGTCGTACCCAGCAGGGCAACAACAACGTGTACTGCCAGGACTCGCCGCTGGCGTGGATGGATTGGTCTCTCGCCGACAAGAATTCGGACCTTCTCGCGTTCACCCGCAAGGCCATCGACCTGCGCACCAAGCATGCGGTGTTCCGACGTCGACGCTTCTTCGCGGGCAAGCCGATCCGATGGGGGGAGGACATGCTCGACATCGTGTGGCTGACGCCCTCGGGCGAGGCGATGACGACCGCCGACTGGGACAGCGGATTCGGCAAGAGTCTCGCGGTCTTCCTCAACGGCAACGGCATCGCGGAGAAAAACGAACGCGGTGAGGTCATCTCCGACAACAGCTTCATGATCTGCTTCAACGCACACTACGAGGACATCGAGTTCACGTTGGCCTCCGAACGGCTCGGCCACGAGTGGGAGGGCGTCTTGGACACCACACATCCGCAGGGCGACTCCGACATCGAGTCGGCGCCCTGCGGCAGCACGGTCACGATCGGCGCGCGTTCACTCCTCGTCTTGCGCACGCTGGCATGACGACAAGCGATCGCCCACACCCGATCGCCACATACCGGGTACAACTGACACCGGATTTCGACTTCGCCGCCACCATCGGCATCCTGGATCACCTTGTGGCGCTGGGCATCAGCCATGTCTATCTGTCACCGATCGGGACCGCCATGCCCGGGTCGACGCATGGCTACGACTGGGTGCCGCCGCCCCAGGTGTCTGCCACTCTCGGTGGTCTCGACGGGCTCCGCGCACTCCGGGTCGCGGCGTCCGAGCGTGGCCTGGGAATCATCATCGACATCGTGCCCAACCACACCGGTGTTGCAGAGGTCATGCGCAATCCGTGGTTCGCCGACCTGCTGCGACGCGGCTCCGGGTCGCGGTACGCGTCGTATTTCGACGTCGATTTCTCGTCGGAGAACGGGTGCGACGGCAAGATCGCGATCCCCGTGGTCGCCTCCGACGGCGACCTGTCGCCGCTGACCGTCGACTCGCACGGTGTTCTGCGTTATTACGACCACGAATTCCCCACCGCTCCAGGAACTCTCGGTAGTAGCGCACAGGATGTGCATGCGCGCCAACACTATCGGCTGGTGCCGTGGGACAGCGGCCTCATCGGCTACCGCAGATTCTTCACGGTCAACGAGCTGGCGGGCCTACGCCAAGAAGACAACGAGGTCTATCGCGCAACGCACACCTGGATCAACGAGCTCTTCGACGCCGAGCTCATCGACGGGCTCCGCGTCGATCATCCCGACGGTCTCTGGCAACCGATGGACTACCTCGACGAGTTGCGCAGCGACATCGGCTCCGACTCGCTGCTGTACATCGAGAAGATCCTCGCGGCCGACGAGCCGCTCGAACCGACCCTGCCCATCGAGGGAACCACCGGATACGACCAGATGCGGGTCATCGACGCAGTGTTCACGGCACCGTCGGGGGTCGTCGAACTCGACGAGATCCACCTGCGCGTCACCGGTCTGCCGGGTGATTCGCACTGGCTGCACAGCCAGGAACGCGAACGCAAGCTGCAGACACTGCGCGACAAGTTCGGCAGCGAACACCGCAGACTGGTCCGTGCGATCACCCACTCGGATCCCGACGCCGACTCGAACGCCGTCGCCGAAGCGACCGCGGAGCTGATCGCGGCGCTGCCCGTGTATCGCGCCGATTACCCTTCGCTACGCCCCCTGCTGATCACCACAGCGACCGAGATCGCCGCGCGCAGAGCAGATCTCGCCGCCGCCATCGATACCGTGATCACTGCGACAGCGCACGAGGGCGCCGCGAGTTCTCGCCTGGCGCAGACCGGCGGTGCCGTGACTGCGAAGAGTATCGAGGACAGCCTCTTCTACCGCACGGCGCGACTGGTCTCGACGCTCGAAGTCGGCAGCGACCCCGCCGACCCCACCATGAGCCTGCAGAACTTCCACAACCACAACGAGATTCGCGCGGCGCAGTGGCCACAGGCCATGACGGCGACCAGCACCCACGACACCAAACGCGGTGAGGACGTACGCGCCCGGATCGCGCTGCTCGCCCAGGTGCCCGAACGGTGGTCCCTCCTCGTCGACGAGCTGTGGTCGAATTGGCCGCCACCCGACGACCTCACCGGCTACTTTCTGCTACAGAACATCATCGGCGTCTGGCCGATCGGCGATCCACCCGGCAGCGCGACGGTCGGCGACGACCTTCGACAACGCCTGTACGACTACGCACGCAAGGCGACGAGGGAGGCCGAACTGCACACGTCGTGGACCGACGTCAACGAGGAGTTCGAGAGCCAGATCGACGCCTGGATCGACGAGATCACCAATGGCGCTGCGGCCGAGTCGATCTCACGCTTCGTGGCGCGCATCGCCTCGGCGTGGGAGCAGGAAGCGCTGGCACGCAAGGCGATTGCGCTCCTGTGCCCGGGCGTACCGGACATCTATCAGGGCACCGAGTGGTGGGACGACTCGCTCGTCGATCCCGACAATCGGCGCCCCGTCGACTACGACCGCTCATTGGATCATCCCAAGGCGCGAGTGGTGCGTGCCGCACTCGCGGTACGCGCCGCACACCCGGCAGCGTTTGATCGCGGTAGCGGCTATCTACCGATCTACGCCGACGGACCGGGCGCCGACCATGCGATCGCCTTCGGACGCGTCGTCGGCGGGGTGACCGAGGTGATCGTAGTGACGGCCCGATTCACCCACAGCCTCATCGACGACGCAGCACTGACCTTCCTCGACCTACCCGCTGGGAACTGGCGTGATGTGTTGTCGGACAAGGTCTATCGAGGCGTCGCAGACCTCGGGGAATTGCGTACGGCGAACCCGGTAGCGATATTGGTGCGCGCAACGGACGGTGACACCTCCGCGACAACGGCCGCGAAGTCAGCGGGGATAACGGGGGCGGCGACGTCTGGTGCGGGGCCGGCGGCGACTGGGGCCGACGTCGCCCCGGCGGGCTCAGCCGCCGGGAGCAGGAGCTGGCGCGGCAGGTGAGGGCGTGGCCGGTGCGGGGCTCTGCGAACCGCCCTGAGTATCGGCCGCCGGCCCGTTCGTTCCCTGCTGCTGTCCCAGACCTGCTTGTGCCCCACTGAGTTTGGAGACTTTCCAGGAGCCGTCCTCCTTGACCAGGTCGAGCCAGACGAGCATCAGCTCCTTACCTCCGCTGGGAGCGATCGTGCTCGTACCGGACACCTCGACGAGCACGGCCGTTGACGCCCGATCGGCTTCGAACGATTCGACCGACACCGACTTGACCGTCGGCGTGGCCTTGACGTTGAGATCACGCAGGGCCTTGGAACCGTCGGTCTGCTCGCGCTCGAGATTCTGCTTGAACTCCCCGGTACTCAGCGGCCCCAGCAACGTCTTCATGTCGCCGACGGCGTCGGAGTTCATCGTGCTGACGAGCTTGACGGTGAAGACCGACGATGCCGACTTCGCGTCGTCGAAGGCAGCCAGCTTCTGCTGATCCCGGTAGTAGCCCCAACCGAGCAATCCGACGCCCACGATCAGGGCAACCACTACGAGCCCGGCGAGGACCTTGAGAAGTCCCGCGGTGCTGATGGTGACAGAGACCTGGCGAGAACCCTTGCGCTCGTTCTTCTCCTGTGCTGCACCCTGGTTTTCATGAGCGGCGTTCTCACGAACGGCGGTCTCCTGGGCGGCAGTCTCTCGACCTGCCGTCTTCGGAGCGGTTGCGTCGGAGCCCGCACTCGACTTGCGAGCCGCCGCACGCGCACTCTTCGTCCGAGGTGCCTGAGACTCGGTGACATTCTCCGACGACGCGGCTTCTACCTTCTCGGTCGCGACCTCTTTGGCGTCGCCGGTGGTTTCTTCGATGTTGGTGTCGCCGGTGTTGGTGTCGCCGATGTTGTTGTCGCCGGTGTTGGTGTCGTCAGTGTTGGTGTCGTCGGTGTTCTTGTCGGCTGTCATGTGCTTCCAGTTCAGTTGCTCGCCCGCCAGAGGGCGGGCGCGATGTGCGGCGTCGCGGGTGGCTGCGGCCGTGGTCGTCACGGCGCCCACACCGTCGTATCCCGGCGGAGGCCAGTCCCTATCCCAGCGGTACCGTCCGTGCGTTCGGGTCGGCGCCCAGGGCCGGTCCCGCGGTGTCGTCACCGGGAGGTCGTGGCGCATTGGCCGAGCCTCGGATCTGCTGGTTCTTGTCTTCGGTGACACAGTACAGATTGGTCGGAATCACCGTTTCGAGCACCTTGGTCGGCCGGATCGGAGTGACCGCGTAGTTGCAGTAGGGCCGCGGGAAGATCGACGCCATCACCCACCACGCACCGTCGTGGAACATGTCCTGGCTGATGTAGGACGCGTCGCGGATCGACGGCAGCAGGGTTGCGAGCGCCGGAGCGCGCAGTGCTCCCTGACGCGCGATGTCGGCCACTTGCTGGAGCACTCCGGTCAACGGATCGCGGATCTGACTCAGGGAGCCGCTCAGGCTGGTGAACTGAGCAGGCCCCTTGCCGAGCAAGGTGTTGAGTTCCCCGTTCGCGGCGACCGCTGAGTTGATCACAGCACTCGCGCCCGCCGTTGTGGTCCCGAAATCCGGCTGGACGTCGGCCGTCGTGGCGAGGATGGTGCCGGTCTGCTGGATGAGTTTCGTGGTCTCGGGCAGCACCCGACGCAGGTCGGTGAAGACTGTGCCCGCGGCGTCGAAGAACACTCGGAGTTGATTGGTCTGCCCGGCCTCCGGGGTCAGCGCGGTGTCGAGACTCGACACTGTGGCACGGAGTTTCACGGGGTCTATCTGACTGATGACATTCAACGACGACTCGAGCAACGCCGGGAACGGCGCGGTGACGTGCGTCTGATTGACCTCGATCGTGTCGCCGTCGGTGAAATAGGGACCGCTGCTCGTCGTCGGCGTGAAGTCGACGTACTGCTCGCCCGCCGCCGACAAGCCCAATGCCGATACCAGGGAATTCCGGTTGATCTTGACGTCGTCGTCGATGGTGAGGTTGGCCTGCACCGACTGGGGTTGCACCTGAAGCGACTCGACCTTTCCGATGTTGACGCCGCGGAGCGTCACACGTGAACTGTCTTGTAGTCCACCGGAAATCGGGAAGTTGACCGTGAGGTGGTAGGAGCCCTGCCAGGGGCGCCAACTCAGCGCACCGAACCCGATGTAGGCGAGGCCGACCAGCATGACGACGACGAGCCCGATGTTGCCGAGCAGACTCGAGTGCTTTCGCAACCAGGTGATCATCCGCAGCATCCCTTCGTGCCGCTCAGTTGCGCAAGAACCCGGGTCAGCGTCTGCTCGAGCGACTGCCCACCAGCCTGGAGGTCTTGCAGTTCGGGCAGTCTGCTGGCCGAATCGAACCCGAATCCCGTTGTGAGCCAGTACAACTTTGCTGAACTCGCAACAGAGTTGCCTCGAATCGTCTTGGCGAACTTCGGCGTCAGCTCACCCAGATTGCGCGACACCGGCCCGAGAATCGGTGGTATGTCGCGCAATTCGGCGGTCAGGGTTCGCAAACTCCCGACCAGCGAGACGAAGCTGTCCGAATTGCTGCCGAGGAAGTCATTCGCCGCGTCGGTGACGCTGTTCGTCTTGTCGAGCGTCGACAAGATCAGGTTCATCTGGTCGTCGATGGTGTCGATCGCCGGGCCGAGCTTGTTGATGGCCGCCATGATCTGCGGTCGACCCGCGGCGAGATCCGCGGTCAGTACGGAGGTGTTGCGGAACGAACGGTCGACCTCGGCGGAGTTGGCGTTCAGTCTGCTGATCGCGGTGGTGAATTCCTTGATGGCGCCCTGCAGATTGCCGGGGCTGCTCGGTCCGCCCGCCACGGCAGCGCTCAGCTCGGTGACGATCTGCTGCAACGACCCCAGCGATCCCCCGTCGACCACTGCGGCCGCGGAGACGAGGATGTCCTCGACGGTCGCCGCAGCCGACGTCGGGCCGGTGAGCACCGTGCCGTCGGCAACCGAGGGACCCGATGCGTTCGCCGGAGGCATGAGAGCGACGAAGACATCACCGAGGGGCGTCGCCTGTCGCAGTTGTGCCCCGGTACCCGCGGGGATCTGCGCGTCGCCTGCGACCTTCATCTGCACGATCGCGGTGTAGTCGCGCACCGCGATGTCGCTGACCTCACCTACGTCGGTGCCGTTGAGTTTCACCTTCGCGCGGGTCGGCAGGTTCAATGCGTTGTCGAAGTGCGCGATGAGCGTCTTGCCGTCGCCGATCCCACCGGGAGCAGGTAGCGGGAGCTGTTCGACGGTGAGGCCGGGCATCGCGCTGCAGCCGCACAGTCCGACGGTCGCCGCGACGATCAGCGTGAGGATCGCCGGGACACCTCGACGCGCGTCGCCGCGTCGGCGCATTCCGTGCGTCCGACCCGACTGCGTCCGACCCGACTGCGTCAGACCCATCTGCGTCCGAACTATCCGACGCATCGGCCGCAGATGTTCCGCGATCGCGGCGCGCGAGATGGGCGATCGCGGCCTGCCCAGCGTAATCGTGTACTGCCTCATTTGCTCATCTCCAGCAGACTCGAGAACACGCCGAGGTCTGGCCCGAAATCCTTGAGCTGACCGGTTCGGCAGCCGTTCTTCTGCAGGTTGATCGACTGGCAGAATTGGTTGAGCGCCTCACCGTCGATCAGCGACTTGTCAAGGAGCACCTGCAAGCGCCACGCGCGTTGCTCCGGCGATACGGTGTTGGCCAGGTTCTGGAACAGCAGCGGCGCGACGTCGATCGTCTCGACCACCTGACGCGAGTAGTCGCTCAGATTGCGCACCAGCGCGCTCAGTCTGCCCGTCGAGTCGCTGATGGTCGTCGAGTTGTTGCCGAGGAACTGCGACGTGTTGAGCAGCGTCTGATTGAGATCGTCGAGTGTCGCCGTCAGTCCCGGAGCTTGTTGACCCAGCATCGAGGACACCTGACTGATCGACGACGAGAACTGCTTCATCTTCGGGTAGTTCGCGGTCAGCGCACCGGTCAGCTTTTGTGTGTTCTTGATGATCTGCGTGAGCTGGTCGCCGTTGCCCGCGAACACGTCTGTCGCAGAGCCGAGTTGGTTGATTGCCTCACGGATACGCTCGCCGTTTCCCGACGTCGTGCCCGACGTGATGTCCACCAGATCGGCGATCGGCCCCTCGCCATCCTTGTCGGTACTCAGCGACGACACCAGTCGATCGACGGCGTCGAACAGATCTCCGACGGCCACCGGACTCCGACCCTCGTTCTTGAGGACGGCACCGTCTGTCAGTTTCGGTCCGCCGGAATAGGTCGGCGTCAACTCGATGTGGCGGGTGGTGACGATCGAGGTGTTCACGATCGCGGGGGTCGCGTCGACCGGAACCGGGACGTTCTTGTCGATGGTGAAGGTGACCTTGACGCGATTGCCTTGTTGCTCAACAGAAGTGACTTGCCCGACCGGCATTCCGAGGACCGCGACGTCGTTGTCCTTGTACAGACCGGCGACGTTCGGGAAATAGGCGGTCACCTTGATCTGTGAGCCGACGGCCACCTTCCAACTCGCCGGGACCAGCGAGCACCCCGAGAGCAATGCGACGACCAGGACGGTCAGCGCGACGATGATCGTCGGCCTACGCCAGTGCGGATTCGTGATCACGTGTCGACTCATTCCCATGCTCAGCACCCGTCCACCACACGTGCGGTACACAGCCAGTTGTCGGGGAAAAGGCCCCACGGGAGATATCCGGTGGAGTGTGGTCCGTCGGCCATGATGTTGTTCAGCATGCGTGAGGTGACCGGAAGGATCTGCAGGAGCTTGCGCAGATTCTCCTGGTTCTTCTGCAGGCCCTGGCTGATGGTGTTGAGGTTCGCCAGGATCGGCGCGAAGCTGTTGCCGTTCTCGGCGGCGACGGCTCGCGTCTGATCAGCCAGCGCCGCAACACCATCGAGGAGTTTGGTCACCAATGCCTCACGCGCGACGATCTTCTGAGCGAGTTGTCCACCCTGACCGACGATGACCGCCAATTGCGTCTGGGTGTCGTTCACCACCGAGGTCACCGTGTTCGTGTCGGCGAGGAGTTGGGTGATCTGGTCTTTGCGGTTGGTGATGATCTTCGACATCTCGACGACCGAATCGATCGTCGGTCGGGCAAGCGCAGGCGCATCCGAGAGCTGCGCGTTGAGCGTCGTGATGCTCTGCGCCAACGCTTTGACGTCGACACCGGCGATCACCGGCGTGCCCACTTCGAGAGTCTTCTGCAGGTCGTAGGGCACCGCGGTCTTGGCGATCCGACCATCGGGCGCGGGTTGCGACGAATCCCCCAGCGACACATCGATGTAGCGCTGTCCGAGCAGCGTCGACATCTTGATTTCAGCGGACCCATTGGAGGTGACGTTCACATCGCGATCGACCTTCATGGTGATCTTGACGTGATCCCGCTCGAGCGAGGTGTCGGCAACCTCACCGACGTCGATTCCCGCAACGCGCACTTTGTCGCCCGGCCGGATACCCCCGGCCTGGGCGAAATCGGCTGAGTACGACTTCTTCCCGATGTGCGCCTGCCCGATCCCGGTGACGAGCAGGATGAGCGCCACGATCACGGCGGCACCGATGACGCCGTACCAGGTACGACGGTGCCTGCTGAAGCTCCTGCGCATGCGCCCGCTCATTGGCACACCGGGGAGTGCTTGGTGCCGCCGACTTTGTTGAGGATTCCCGGAGGCAGCAGAACATTGCCTATCGAGATGTCGAGATCACATGCGTACACGTTCAGATACGCCCCCTCCTGCATCGCTTTCGGTAGGAGCGCGAGGAACTTCGGCAGATCGACCACGGTCTGGTCGAGTGACGCGCCCGCCGAGATCAGCCCGTTCGTCGCATACCTGGTGTTGTTCGCGGCCGCCGCCAGATCTGTACGCGACCGACCGAGCACATCTGCGAATCCTGCTGCGGTTTTCCCGACCTGGTCGACGGACTTCCCCAGCGCGGCCGAGTTCGCGTTGAGTTTCTCGATGAGCGACGCGACGCTGGTCACGACCCCGGTGAGCTGACTCTTCTGCACCGAGAGGTCGCGCATCACGCCGCTGAGGTTGTCGATGATCGCTCCGATCACGACGTCGCGGTTGGCCATGTCGGAGGCGAGTTTGCTGATCTGCGCAACAGTGGTGTTCAACGACACGGTGTCGCCCTGGAACGCTTGGATCAACCCGTTCGACAACGCGTTGACCTGCTCGGGCTGCAGCGTGTCGAACACCGGCTGGAAGCCCGCCAACAACTTGGTGACGTCGAACGAATCCTGGGAGGGCTGCTGCAACGTCGAACCTGGAGACAACGGCGCCTCGGATGCCGCGTCCTTGCGCGAGAGCGCGAGGTAGCGCTGCCCGACGAGGTTCTGGTACCGGATCGCCGCCTGCGTGGTGGTGAACACCGGCTGGTCCTGTTGCACCTCGAACGTCACCTTGGCGCGGCCGTGGTCGAGGTCGATCGACTGCACACGTCCGACGCGAACACCTGCCATCCGCACGTCGTCGCCCGAGAGCAGGCCCGACGCGTCGTTGAAGTACGCCGAGAAGTCGCGCGTAGGACCCGACACGGAACGCTCGAGCGTCGAATAGATGATGTACGTCAGCAACAACGCGACCACCGCGAAGATGGTGAAGCCTATCAACGGCTTTCGGATCGACCCCTCGACCGCGCTCATCGTCCTCCCCCCGTGCCGTTGCCGTCGTGTTCTTGTTCGAGCGACACGGACTGCACGAGTGGGCCGAGCATCAGCGTGTCGGCCGCACGCGGTGCGCGATCGAGTGCCGTTGTCAGTGTCTGATTGTCTGCGCCGGTGGTGACCGCGCCCGCCGACGACCGGTCGCCGTCGTTGGATGGCTGGCCCGATCCCTGCTGGCGCGATCCCTGCTGGTTGGAGGCCGGCGCAACGCGCAGCGGCCCCGAACTGGTGGGACCGGTACCTGTTCCCGGTCCGATACATCCCGGACCGCGCGCCTGGCCGTACGGCCCGCCGTTGTAGACCGGGCAGTTCGCGCGCGAGTACTGTTGCAGCGCACCGAAACTGAGGCCGACGTTGACCTGGACGTGGCCGTTGAGTCCGGTGAACACCGTGACCGCCTTGGCGGCCAGTTGGTTGAGAGCGGTGAGCGCCTGCGGAAGCGAGTTCGGCTCGAGTGTCACTGCGCCGATCATCGTGTCGAGATCGGGAACCAATCGCTTGGCCACGTCGCCGTTGCGCGCGAACAGGGTCTGCGCCTGATCCAGCGTGGTCGACGCCGCGGTGAGGAGCGCGGTGATGTCACGTTGATGTGATGCGACGGTCATAGCTGGGATGACGCTGCGGCCCAATGTGTTCAGTAGTTCGGGCGCCGACTTCGCCAGTCCGAGTACCGAATCGTTGAAGTTGTCGAAACCCGACGGTGCACCCGCCGGGAACTGCGCGTTGAGGGATTCGAAGTATGTCTTGAGTTCGCCGGAGAACATCCCGAACACTGCGCCACCACCGTGCAGCGCATCCGCGATGGTGCCGAGCACAGACGCGAGTTGCTCGGGCGGGACAGCTGTCAGCAGTGTACGCAGATCGTTCTGCGCGTCTTGCAGCTTGATGGTCGGAAGTGACCGGTCTGCGGGAATGTTGGCGCCGTCGGAAAGATGTTCTGGTGCCGGCTGTTCGGGGGCGACGAACTCCACCGAGTTCACGCCGAACAGATTCGACGGCACCGTCCGCGCCGTCACATTTGCCGGAATGCCCTCGGCCTGAGAGGGATCGAGGTCGATGTCGACAACCTTGATCTGTTTGCCGCCCGCCCCCGTCTCGGTGGAGAGCTGCATGGTCTTGACCTCGCCGACGATCAGGCCGTTGTACCGGACATCCGCGCTGTCGACGAGCCCGTCGCCGATGTCTTCCATCTCGGCGTGCACGCCGACGACCGAGTCGAACGCACCCTGATAACGCATGAACAGGACGACGAACATGATGGCGAGAACAACCACGAAGATCAGTCCGCGCAGAACGTACTGGCGCAGCGACGGGTTGCGTCCGTCGGTGGCGATGTTCATCGGTCCCCCCTCATCCCGATATCCGAACGCCGGACGACATGCCCCAGAAGACGAGCGTCATGATGAGGTTCGCGAAGACGATGACGATGATCGCGAGTCGGATCGCGTGGCCCGCTGCGACGCCGACCCCCTCGGGTCCGCCCGACGCGAAATATCCGTAGTAGCACTGGATGAAGGTGGTCAGCAGCACGAAGATGATCACCTTGATGAACGAGAAGAGCACGTCCTGAGAGCGGATGAACGAGTCGAAATACGAAAGGTAGTCACCTGCCCCTTTGCCGCTCTGGAGCTGGAACATGACTTGGCAGGCGATGTAGTTCGCGGCCAACGACACCGAGTAGAGGGGCACGATCGCGATCACGGCCGCGAGCATGCGCGTGGTCACGAGATACGGCATCGGTCGGATCGCGATCGATTCGAGTGCGTCGATCTCCTCGCTGATCCGCATCGATCCCAACTGCGCGGTGAATCGGCATCCCGACTGTGCCGTGAACGCGGTCGCTGCGAGTAGTGGTCCGATCTCGCGGGTGGTCGCGAAGGCCGAGAGTCCACCGGTCACCGGTGCCATGCCGAGCAGATTCAGCGCGGTGTAGCCCTCGATACCCACAGTCGCCCCACCCATGACACCGAGGATGAGCATCACGCCGACGGTTCCACCGCCGACCACGATCGCCCCGTTGCCCCATGCGACGTCGGAGAGCAGGCGCCACACCTCTTTGCGGTAGTGGGTGAAGGTGAGCGGCACAGCACCGATCGACCGCACGAGGAACGTGACGAGATGCCCCATCCTGGCGAGTGCGTCGCGCGGTGCGGTGACGACTACCTTGCCCGCGCCGAGCGGACGTAGAACCGGTGGCACATACCGTGATGCGGTCACCTCACACCACCTTTGTCGGGACGAGGAGAGCAAACATCTGCGTGAGAATGACGTTCACCGTGAACAGGAGAAGCACCGAGTTGACGACGGCGGCATTGACCGAATTCGCCACGCCCGCAGGCCCACCCTTGGTCGACAACCCGCGGTCGCAGGCGACGATCGCCACGATCGCCCCGAAGATGACCGATTTGGTGAGCGCGAACGAGAGGTCGGAGACAGAGGCGAACGATGCGAAGGTCCCGGTGTAGCTACCGGGCGTGCCGCCCTGGAAGTACACGTTGAACACGTAGCCGGTGATGAAGCCGACGAAGCACACAAAGCCACACAGCAGAAAACTCACAACCATCGTCGCGAGGAGTCTCGGCGAGATGAGTCGTTCGATCGGATTGACACCCATCACCCTCATCGCATCGATCTCGTCGCGGATCGTCCGCGAGCCGAGGTCGGCGGCGATGGCCGAGCCGACGGCGCCCGCGAGCAACAGTGACGTCACCAGCGGTGCACCCTGTCGAATCACACCGAGACCGGTTGCCGCACCAGAGAACGACGTCGCTCCGATCTGACCTGCGATGTTGCTGACCTGGATCGACACGATCACGCCGATCGGGATGGCGACGAGCAGGGTCGGCAACACGGACGTGCTGGCCATGAACGCGCACTGACGGATGAACTCCGCGAACGGAAACCGTCGCTTGGCGATATCGACGAACAGGGTTCGGAACACCTCGACGAACAGACCGAGTTGCCGCCCGAACGTGTCGAACGACGCCACGACATGCTCGCGAAACCACACCGCAGCGCCGTTGTGGCGAGACCGGATGGTCACGCCACGTTCTGGCGCCGCACTCTCGCGCTCCGCGGTTTCACTCATGCCCGACTCTCGATGACAACCACCCCTGCCCATGTTGTGCGGTGCCGCACGCTGCCGGCAATCATGCCACTGTTGGCGCTATGCCAACAAGCGGTCGTTCGCCAGAGTTCACTTATCTAACTGCGCGGTAATATACATCGCCGCGCTGACGTCATGTGCGATGGGTCACATGGTGGCGAGTCGGCGCCCGGCCGCCAGCGGATCTACCGTTGGGGCCATGCAGACCAACCCCGAACTGCTCGGCCCTGTCGACGCAGACATCCCGGCGACAGGAGCCTCGAGGTCGGAGGAAGACGTGCACACAAGCGCGCCGTCGAGACGGTTCACCCCTCCCCGCTTCATTGGCGACATCGAGGTGTGGGCCCCGGCCGCGAATGCTGTCGTTCTCGTGACCGACTCGCCGGACACCGACGGCAGTCCGATGACGCGAGTGCCCGACGCTCCGGGCTGGTGGCGGGTCAACACTCAGGACGGTTCCGATTCCGGCGCGCCGTCGGAGTCGGATACAGGCCGTCGCTACGGCTTCCGACTCTTGTCCGACGACACAGACGGCGACGCTCCCGTGCGTCCGGACCCCAGGTCTGTCCGCCAGCCGGACGGTGTGCACGACATGTCGGCGTTGCACGTCGTCGACGAATCGATCTGGACCGACGACGGATGGCGCGGACGGTCGATTCTCGGCGCGATCATCTACGAGCTTCACGTCGGTACCTTCACTCCCACCGGGACACTCGACGCCGCCATCGACAAACTCGACCACCTCGTCGACCTCGGCGTCGACTTCGTCGAACTCATGCCGGTCAATGCGTTCAACGGCGACGTCGGATGGGGATACGACGGCGTCGACTGGTACGCGGTCCAGGAGTCCTACGGAGGGCCGGACGCGCTCGCGCGGTTCGTCGACGCATGCCACGCACGGGGACTCGGGGTCGTTCTCGACGTCGTCTACAACCATCTGGGCCCGTCGGGAAACTATCTACCCGACTTCGGGCCGTATCTGAGCGACGGGGCGACGTCGTGGGGCGCAGGACCCAACCTCGCGGGCCCCGACTCGGACACTGTCCGCGACTACATCGTCGAAAATGCGCTTCGCTGGTTCCGCGACTTCCACATCGACGCCCTGCGACTCGACGCCGTGCACGCCCTCAACGACCACCGCGCGCTACACATCCTCGAGGAGCTCGCTCTCGAAACCGACTCCCTCGCAGCCGAACTCGGCAGGTCGCTGTCGCTGATCGCCGAAAGCGACCTCAACGACCCGCGTCTGATCACACCGCGTGATCGCGGCGGATACGGTCTGACGGCGCAGTGGGACGACGACATCCACCACGCCATCCACAGCCTGGTGTCCGGCGAACGGCAGGGCTACTACGCCGACTTCGGCAGCTATCAGGCCCTGGCAAAGGTGTTGCGCGGCGGCTTCTTTCACGATGGCACCTACTCGTCGTTTCGGCGACGACATCACGGCAGGCCGATACCGACCGACGAGATCCCGGCAACGGCACTACTCGCCTACACCTGCAACCACGACCAGATCGGCAACCGCGCCATCGGCGACCGCCCGTCGGCTTATCTCGATCCCGGGCAGCTCGCCATCAAGGCCGCGTTGGTGCTCCTCTCCCCCTTCACGCCCATGCTGTTCATGGGTGAGGAGTGGGCGGCGAGCACCCCGTTCCAGTTCTTCACCTCGCACCCCGAGCCCGAGCTCGGCCGCGCAACCGCCGAGGGACGCAAGGCCGAGTTCGCCGAGCACGGTTGGGACAGCGCCGAGATCCCCGATCCACAATCACCGCAGACATTTGCCGACTCGAAGCTCGATTGGAGCGAACCCGACACCGGAATCCACGCGCGGGTACTCGAGTTCTACCGTGCACTCATCGAACTCCGGAAAACACGAAACGCGTTCGCCGACAACTCCTTTGCCTCTATAGACGTCGAGTACGACGAGCAGGCCGGCTGGTTCGCGATGCATCGTGGCGACCAGACCGTCGTCGCGGTGATCGGCGCAGAGCCAACCACCGTGCCGATCCCGCTCGAACCGGCACTGACCTGGGCCGACGTCGACATCAGCGACGACGGCCTGCACAGCGGGGGCCACAACGTCATCGTCGGCACCAGAGTTCGCTGACGTAGGACCAGAACCCGGCCGGTAAGGTCAGAAACGGCGGTCAGGTCAGATAGTTGTACGCCGACGAGCCCGGCTCGAGTCGCTCGCAGTTGAGTCGGGAGTGCGACATCCGCTCCATGAGGTCGCCGAGCCCCTCCGGTGAACCGAGCTCGATGCCGACGAGCGCCGCACCCGTCTCACGATTGTTGCGCTTGACGTACTCGAACACCGTGATGTCGTCGTCGGGTCCGAGGACTTCGTCGAGGAACCTGCGCAGCGCACCCGGTTCCTGCGGGAAGTCGACGAGGAAGTAGTGCTTGAGCCCCTTGTGGACGAGAGACCGTTCGATGATCTCGTTGTACCGCGACACGTCGTTGTTGCCGCCGGAGATCAGGCAGACGACGTCGGCGTCGGCGGGCAGCGACAGTCTCGACAGCCCGGTGACGGCCAGTGCGCCCGCGGGCTCGGCGATGATTCCCTCGTTCTGATAGAGGTCGAGCATCGTCGAACAGATCGCGCCCTCGTCGACGTGGGTGATGTGGGTGGTGCCCGGCGTCACGACCAGCGGATCGTCGACGGACAGCACCGGCACGTGCGACGTTCCGCCCTGGCGTGCGACCAGTCGGCGCACCTCGGGATGATCGGCGACGGTCGCGCCCATCGAGGCGAGTGCGTGGTGACCGAGTGCGCCGATCCGCTTGACCGCCGCGCCGTCGACGAACGGGTCGATCTCGTCGAGCGTGACCGGCCCTCCTGCCGCCAGCGCCGCCGACAGCGATGCCGCACCGTATGGTTCGACACCGATGATCGCGACGTCGTCGGATTTCGCCCGCAGGTAGGTGGCGATACCCGCCAGGCAGCCGCCCCCGCCGACCGGAAGGACGACGACGTCGGGAACCCTGCCGAGCTGCTCGACGATCTCCACCGCGCTGGTGCCCTGACCGGCCGCGGTGCGCGGGTCGTCGAATGCGTGAATCCATGCGGCGCCGGTCCGGATCACATCGTCCTGCGCGGCCGCCGCGGCAGCGTCGTAGGTGTCGCCGACCGCGATGAGTTCGACGAATTCGCCTCCGTGCCAACGGATACGGTCGCGCTTCTGCTTTGGGGTAGTAGTCGGGACGTAGATGCGGCCGGGCACCTTCATCGTGCGGCAGGCGTAGGCGACACCCTGTGCGTGGTTGCCTGCACTGGCCGCGACGACGCCGGGCGCGAGCTCGTCGTCGGACAGCAGCGACATGGTGTTGTACGCGCCGCGGATCTTGTAGGACCGAACGGTTTGCAGGTCTTCGCGCTTGACATGAATCCGCGCGCCGTACGCCTCCGAGATTCGTGGGACGGCCTCGAGCGGGGTGCGCGTGACCGCGGGCGAAATTCGCGCGACAGCCGCTTCGATCGCGTCGGCGGAGAGCTGCTGATCCGACGTCGTGGGCTGCGAATTGTCGATTCCGAGGTGTTGCGTACTCACGCTCTTATGGTCTCACCTCACGAAATCCCTCGTCGGGCGACCCGACCGACGTAGCATCGGTGACGTCCACCCATTTCGCCGCGTCGTCGTCGACACGCCGTCGTCCAGCCCAGTGGCGACACACTCACCGCATCGCGGCGGACGACAAGCAGGAGGTCGGCATGCTCCGACACCGCGTTCCCATGGCAGCCCTTCGGACTGGAACTCTTCGGCGGACCACAGCTCTTGCCACCGCCTGCGCAGCAGCGTGCGCGACGGTGATCGTCACCGCCGTCACCGGCACCGGTCCCGCGAATGCCGCGGCGCCGTGTCCGGGTGGCGCAGCACCGGCGCGGCTCGTCGGAACTGTTCCCGGAGCAGCGTTGGAAGGGCTGACTGTCGATTCGCGCGGACGGCTCTACACCACCGACCTGGTCAGCGGCCGGGTGTTCCGACTCGATCGACCCGGCGCCGGTGCCGTGCCGATCGCCAAGGTTCCCTCCGGTGGCGCAGGGGCACTCGCGTGGACCCCGGACGGCACGCTCCTCGTCGGCTACGGGTCGGACCCACGCGTCTTCCTGGGCGATGCGATCCGTCCCGGCGCGATTGCTCGGCTCGACGTCAACAACCTCGCCCTGCGCCCGTGGGTCGGCGGCCTCTCCGCAGCCGACGGAATGGATGTGTCGGCGCGCGGAAATGTGTACGCCACCAACGACTTCGGCAATTTGGTCGGACGTATCACTCCGAACGGGGCCGTCCAGGCCAACTGGGCTTCGATCCCGAGCGCCAACGGAGCGGTACTCAACCGCGACGACAGCTTCCTGTACGTGTCGCGCACATTCAGCAATCCGGGCGTCAGCCGGATCTCGACGGGCAATCCGCGTGTCGTGCAGAGTCTGTTGACGCTCGGTGGCGCCGACGCGCTCGCCGCACCCGACGGATTGACACTCGACGCCGCCGACCGTCCGGTGGTTCCGTTCAACGCGGGTGGTCAGATCGTGCGAATCACCTCACCGGGACGCTATTGCGTCCTCGCGAGCGGACTGCCGCTGTCGAGCGTGGTGTCGTACGGTCGTTCCGCGAGTGGCTTCTCGGCCGGGCACCTGTACCGGGCGGGCTTCGACGGTCGGATCTATGAGATCCCGAGTGGTTACTCAGCCGGGTCGGTCGCCGCGTTCCCCGGCCGCTGAGCCGACTCGCGCGTGAGGCTGGCGGCGACGATCCACACCGCGACACCTGCCGCGGCCGACGACCATGCGGCGATCTCGGGCGACCGGGTCACGACGAGTGCGACCAGCGCGACCGCAGCGGCTGCCACGGCTGAGTACAGCTTGTGCACCGGCCAGCTCACTCCGGCGATGTCGATCGTGTGGCCGGCGCCGGTTGCGCGACCGCGGTGAGCTCCGTTGGACTCGAGCAGAACTGTCATCGGATACCTCGCAACGATTCGGCTGGCTGTTCGTCTACCCGTTCGGGTGGGCTTTGCGTCGAGTATAGACATACCCGCGAGAAAATATTCGGTGACCCGAAACCTTTCGGAGTGACCAACCGATCATTGCTGGTCAGCTCGCGTCAGCGCCCGTCACGCAGGGTGTCGAAGAGCTCGTGGTAGGGACCGACGAGGTACGCGGTGTCGTCTGCGGCGAGGCGATCGTCGCGGCGGGGATGCACGATGGTGTCGGTGCCCCGCACGATGGCGATGATCCGTGTGCGCGTCGGCAGGTCGGCCATGGTCATGCCGTCAAGGGGACTCCCGGCGCGGATGAACAAACCACCGACCATGAACGAGCGCTGTCCGACGGAGAAGGTCGAGATCACCTGGAGCCCCAGCGCAGCCCCGATGAACCACGGCGCCGCCAGTTCGACCGTCGATCGGACGTTCTGGAATCCGAAGCGATGCGCGACGGCCTTACCGAGCGAGTGGTCGTAGACGCGCATGACGACCGGCACCCCAGGTCGGCCGTCGGCGCCGCGGGACCACCGTGCGCCGAGCAGTTCGCGCAGCACGATGCCGCTCTCGATGTTCACCATGTCATCGTGTGTCAGCACGGCGACGGCCCGCGCCCGCGCGAGTCCGGCGTCGTTCAACGTGCTGCGGAGCGTCGCATCACCGAAGACGACCGGAATGTCGAGTTCTGCTGCCGCAGCGAGGTAGCGGTTGTCGTCATTGCGCTCGACCACCGCAACCGGATAACCGAGCGCGACGAGGTCGGTGGCGACACGGATTCCGAATGAGCCGAGACCGACCACGATCACGTGGCCCGACATCTGGCTCGCGCGTCGGCGTCCGGCCGATGTCCCGATACGGCGCGACAGGAGCAGGTCGGCAACGAAGGCCATCAGGATCGCCGTCGTGGTGATTCCTGCGAACATGAGCGCTATCGAGAAGAGTCGCAGCCACGTGGGCTGACCGACGAAGCTGAAGTCGCCGTAGCCGACGGTCGCGATGGTCTCGGTGGAGAAGTAGAGCGCGTCGACGAAGCTCATCCCCGGCCGGTGGTAGGTGAACCGCAGCAGGACCGTGGCCCCCAGCAGCAGGGCCAGCGAGACGCCGAGCGCACGGAACAGGTTGGGGTTCACGTCGTCTCGAAATCCCCGAAGGCCACCGAGAAGACGCAACAGAACCGGGCGGCCGCTTCTACGATGCACACGCTCGGGACCTTCCTTGACTGCGATGTTCTGGTGCGCCAACTCGTCGGCGGTGCCGATCATCGCGACCCAGTCGCCCGCTGTCACAGCGAGATCGCGCCCGGGCGAGGGAACGACCTCCCCCTCGTCAGGGCTGTTCTCACCGCGAAGCACGGCGACGGGAGCGAGGTCGCCGTAGAGTTCGCGCAACGTGGCGTCGCGGGACGCGTAGTCACCCGCGACGAGGAAGTCGTTGCCCGCCACCGGAATCGGGTGCGTGGTGCGGCCGAGACACGCCTCGACCACCGACGGACCCGCGAGCTCGGCGACGTCGAGCACCGCGCCCGGACCGTTGCCGAGGGCGACAGCGTCGCGTAGGACGCCGCTCGACAGGTTGGTCACGACGCGCACCTCGGCGCTGAGTTGGCGTGTCAGAAGGGCGATCTCGAGGTTGAGCGCGTCGTCGGAACCGGCGCAGACGACGGCCGCGGCGGTTTCGACGCCGACGTCCGGCAGTTCTGCCGGATCGTGCAGCACCACGATGGTCGCTCCTGCGAGCCGTAGTTCTTCGGTGATGCGCTCGGTGAGGGCGTCATCGCCGTGCACGATGATGTGGCCGGGCATTGCTGGAGCGTACCCGTGTCGGTCAGCCCAGGCAGGTCGGCCCGAGTAGCGCCTTGAGATCGCCCATCAGGGCCGAACTGGGCGTGACGCGCAACGACTCGGTCAACTTCAGCACGGTCGACCGCTCATCACTGACCAGCGTCACGTGCACGTCGGCCGGGCCCGGATGTCGGGTGAGTACCTGCTTGAGCGCTTGCACGCGATCGGGCGTGCAGGCGCGAGCCGCAAGTGTCAGCGCGACCGGTTTGGTGGCCCCCGCGGCGTTGAGATCGGGAACGGCGAGGTCGTTGGCGCTGATCATCATCGAGTCGTCGCGCATGTTGACGCGCGCCTTCACCAACACGATGTTGTCGGCGACGATGTCCATCCCGTAGGTCTGGAAAGCGCGCGGGAAGAAGTAGACCTCGACACCACCGACCATGTCCTCGAGTGTGACGGCCGCCCACGGCTCGCCCTTCTTGTTCACCCTGCGGGTCACCGACGAGATGATGCCGCCGATGGTGATCTGTGCACCGTCGGAGATGTTGCCCTCGAGCAACTGCGTGATCGAGGTGTCGGTCTGCGCCGCGATCGCGTGTTCGACGCCGCTGAGCGGATGCCCGGACACGTAGAGCCCCAACATCTCTCGTTCGAGTGCGAGCTTGTGCTTGGAATCCCATTCCTGGTCGGGCACCTTGACCGCGAACACCTCGGCCATGGTGTCGTCGGCTCCACCCCCCGCGTCGCCGAAGAGGTCGAACTGTCCGATCGCTTCGGCTTTCTTGGTGCCGATGACCGACTCGACCGCCTCGACATGGATCAGGAACAGACCCTTGCGCGGATGGTCGAGCGAATCGAATGCGCCCGCCTTCACCAGCGACTCGGTGACCTTCTTGTTGCACGCCGTGACATCGATCTTGTTGAGGTAGTCGGAGAAACTGGTGAACTTCCCCTTCTCGTCGCGGGCGGCGAGGATCGACGACACGACGCCCGAACCCACGTTGCGAATCGCGGCGAGACCGAAGCGGATGTCCGTTCCGACTGCGGCGAAGTTGTGCTGCGACTCGTTGACGTCCGGAGGGAGCACAGTGATGCCCAGCTTCCGGCAGTCGGCGAGATAGATGGCCGCCTTGTCTTTGTCGTCGCCGACGGAGGTGAGCAGGCCGGCCATGTATTCGGCCGGGTAGTTCGCCTTGAGGTAGGCGGTCCAGAAGGAGACCAGACCATAGCCCGCCGCGTGCGACTTGTTGAACGCATAGCCGGCGAAGGGCAACACCGTGTCCCACAGGGCGGTGATGGCAGCCTGGGAGAAGCCGTTGTTGCGCATCCCCTCTGCGAAGCCGTCATAGGCCTCGTCGAGGATCTCCTTCTTCTTCTTGCCCATCGCGCGGCGCAGCAGGTCTGCTTGACCGAGCGAATAGCCCGCGACCTTCTGAGCGATCTGCATGATCTGCTCTTGGTAGACGATCAGACCGTAGGTCTCGGCGAGGATTTCCTTGAGCGGCTCTTCGAGTTCGGGATGGATCGGCTTGATCTGCTGCAGCCCGTTTTTACGCTTGGCGTAATCGGTATGCGCGTTCACGCCCATCGGTCCGGGGCGATACAGCGCGAGCACGGCGACGATGTCTTCGAAGCCGGTGGGTTGCATCATCTTCAGCAGTTCGCGCATCGCCGCGCCGTCGAGCTGGAACACACCGAGGGTGTCGCCCTTGGCCAGCAGCTCGTAGGTCTTGGTGTCTTCGAGCGGCAGGGTGTCGAGGTCGAGATCGATGCCTCGGTTGAGCTTGATGTTCTCGAGCGCGTCGCCGATGACGGTCAGGTTGCGCAGACCGAGGAAGTCCATCTTCAACAGACCGATGGCTTCACACGACGGGTAGTCCCAGCCGGTGATGATCGCGCCGTCCTGTGCGCGCTTCCACACCGGGATCGCGTCGGTGAGTGGTTCGGAGGACATGATCACCGCGCACGCGTGGACGCCCGCGTTACGGATCAGGCCTTCGAGTCCGATCGCGGTGTCGTAGATCTTCTTGACGTCGGGATCGGTCTCGATGAGAGTGCGGACCTCCGTGGCCTCGCCGAACCTCTCATGTTCGGGGTTCGTGATACCCCAGACCGGGATGTCCTTGGCCATGATCGGCGGCGGCAACGCCTTGGTGATCTTGTCGGCAATGGCAAAGCCGGGCTGGCCGAACTGAACTCGCGCGGAGTCTTTGATCGCGGCCTTGGTCTTGATGGTGCCGAAGGTGATGACCTGGGCGACCTTGTCGCTGCCCCACCGGTCGGTGGCGTAGCGAACCATCTCGCCGCGTCGACGGTCGTCGAAGTCGATGTCGATATCGGGCATCGACACACGCTCGGGGTTGAGGAATCGCTCGAACAGCAGTCCGTGCGGGATCGGGTCGATGTTGGTGATACCGAGCGCCCACGCGACCAGCGAGCCCGCCGCGGAACCACGGCCTGGGCCGACGCGGATACCCACCTCGTGGGCGTGCCGGATGAGGTCGCCGACCACGAGAAAGTAGGCGGGGAAACCCATCTGGATGATGACGTCGAGCTCGTAGTTGGCGCGACGCAGATATTCCTCTGGTACCTCGACGCCGGGGAAACGACGCTCGGCGAGACCGTTGGCCACTTCCTTGCGCAGCCACGTCTGCTGCGATTCGCCGTCGGGAACGGGGAAGATCGGCATGCGGTCGCGGTGGGTGAAGACGTCGGTGTAGGACTGCACCCGGTCGCCGATCTCGAGGGTGTTGTCGCAGGCGTCGGGGACGACCGAATCCCACTGGGCGCGCATCTCGTCGGCGGACTTCAGGTAGTAGCCGTCGCCGTCGAACTTGAATCGTGTCGGGTCGGTCAGCGTCTTACCGGTCTGCACACACAGCAGCGCCTCGTGGCTCGCGGCATGGTCTTTCGTGACGTAGTGGCAGTCGTTGGTGACGATCGGCTTGATGCCGAGCTTGCGGCCGATGTCGAGCAGGCCGTCACGCACACGGCGCTCGATCTCGAGTCCGTGCTCCATCAACTCGAGATAGAAGTTCTCCTTACCGAAGATCTCCTGCCATTTGGCGGCCGCTTCGAGAGCTTCGCGGTCATGACCGAGACGCAGACGGGTCTGGACCTCGCCGGACGGACACCCCGTGGTCGCGATGATGCCCTCGGCGTGTTCGGCGATGAGGTCGGCGTCCATGCGGGCCCACTTGCCGAGTTGGCCCTCGATGGACGCCAGTGACGACAGCTTGAACAGGTTACGCAGACCGGTCGCGTTCTCGGCGACCATCGTCATGTGGGTATAGGCGCCCGAACCCGAGACGTCGTCGCCCTTCTGGTCGCGCGTACCCCACTGGATGCGTTTGGTGTCGAACCGCGACTCCGGTGCGATGTAGGCCTCGATGCCGATGATCGGCTTGATCTCGTTCTTGATCGCGGTGTTGTAGAACTCACTTGCACCGAACATGTTGCCGTGGTCGGTCATGCCGATCGCGGTCATGCCCAGGCGTTTGGCCTCCGCGAACAGGGGCGACACCTTTGCTGCACCGTCGAGCATCGAGTACTCGGTGTGGTTGTGCAGGTGGACAAACGAACCGGCCACGGATGCCTCTCACCTCGAAGGAACGTCCCGGACAGGACGTCACTGAATGTGCGTGTTGCTGAGTACGTGTGTTGCTGTGCGTGATGCTCAGTGTGTTGCTGTGTGCGCGTTGATCGATCCCGACCACTGATCGACCTCAACCACTGTAGGACTCCCCTCTGACACTCACGAACATGCCGCGCCAGGCTGTGACAGATGAGGCGAGGATCCCCGGAGTGTCGCCCGCGGCGTGTCGGCGCGGGCGTGCACTCACGTGTCGCGCAGGACGTCCAGAGCGTGTTGCAGGTCGGCCGGATAGGGACTGACGAACTCCACCCAACGTCCGTCGGCAGGATGGGCGAACCCGAGCGAACGAGCGTGCAGCCACTGGCGCTCGAGCCCGAGTCGCGCGGCCAACACCGGATCGGCTCCGTAGGTCAGGTCACCGCAGCATGGGTGGTGCAGCGCAGAAAAGTGCACGCGAATCTGGTGCGTCCGTCCCGTTTCGAGGTGGATGTCGAGCAGCGACGCCGCGGCGAACATCTCCAGCGTGTCGTAGTGGGTGATGCTCGGCTTGCCGTTCGCGGTCACCGCGAATTTCCAGTCGGCTCCCCGATGACGGCCGATCGCCGCGTCGATGGTTCCGGTCGGCGGATCGAGATGGCCCTGCACCAGCGCGTGATAGCCCTTCTCGACCTCACGGTCGCGGAACGCGCGTTTGAGCAACGTGTATCCGTGCTCCGACGCCGCGACCACCATCAACCCCGACGTGCCCACGTCGAGACGCGACACGATGCCCTGCCGTTCAGCCGCGCCCGAGGTCGAGATCCGGAATCCCGCGGCGTCCAACGCGCCCACGACGGTGGGTCCGCTCCATCCCAGCGACGGATGGGCCGCGACGCCAACGGGCTTGTCGACGACGATGATGTCGGAGTCGTGATAGATCACCGAGAGGTCTTCGACCGGCGTCGGCTCGACCCGCAACGGCTCGTCCGGCTCGGGAAGCAATACATCGAGCCAACTACCCGCTGCGAGCTTGTGCGACTTGCCGACCGCGATGCCGTCAACGGTCACATCACCCGCATCGGCGAGAGTGGCCACGACGGTTCGCGAGAGGCCGAGGATGCGGGACACCCCGGCATCGAGGCGCATGCCCGCGATCCCGTCGGGAACCGGCATGGAACGCGATTCACGCATTCTCGGCCTCGACTTTCGCGGCGCGCCGAGCGGCAAAGCCCGACCGCGAGCCGTCGTAGTCGTATCCGAGCAGCGACAGCACGACGAGTAGCACGGCACCGCACACAACCGCCGAGTCGGCGACGTTGAACACGGGCCACCAGCCGACCGAGATGAAGTCGACGACGTGTCCGCGCAGCGGTGCGGGGTCACGGAAGATCCGATCGATCAGGTTGCCGATGGCACCGCCGAGGACCAGCCCGAGACCGAGGACCCACCACCCCGAGCGGAGTTTGCGGCTGAACCGGAAGATGACCACCACGACCGCGAGGGCGATCAGCGTCAATACCCAGGTGTAGCCGGACGCCATCGAGAATGCCGCGCCGCTGTTGCGCACGAGCCGCAGCGTGACGGCATCACCGATGATGTGCACCGGGCGCTCCGGGTCGAGTAGCGCGACGACCAGCGACTTGGTGATCACGTCGAGCGCGATCACCGCCAACGCGATGCCCGCGAGCAATACCAGCACCGAGGTCGAGCTGCGCAGCATCCCACTGCGGTCGTTCTCGCTGGTTTCCCGGTCGTCGGAGAGGTCGTGCGTCTGGTCGGGTCGGTCATCCACCCCACCATCATCCCTGACACGTGCAATACGCTGACTGGCGTGTCCGATCCGACCCGTCGAACTGTCCATGAACCACCCCCTCGACGCCGCTCGGTTCGCCGCCGGGTCACGCTCGGATCGACCGCAGCGGCACTGGCGAGTGTGCTCCTCGTGTCGGGATGCGGCAGCGACTCGGAGTCGGATGCCGGATCGGGGCAGCCGTCCGGAGCCCAAGCGGGCTGCACGACCACCTCGACCTCCGGGCAACGCGACGCCAACCTGATCCCGATCCCACCCGCGGCGGTCACTGTCACATCCACCGGAAACCAGCCACACCGCGTGGTCGGCAGCGCCCCGAACCGCGCAACGCCACAACATTCGACGTTGTCGACGACGTCGTCTGTCACAGCGGCCGACGGCACGACCGAGCAGACCGTCGACATCCCGATCACCGCGTCGTTCCATTGCACCGACAACACCGATCTCGAGATGACACTGGGCGCGTCGACCTCGCCCGACCCGACGTTGAACGACCAACTGAAGGCGACCAAGGACGCGAAGGCGGGTGTGGCGCTCGGACCGGGCGCCGCTCCGGTCTCGCTGCGACTGATCCCGACGAAGGATTCGGGTTCGGAGGCGAGAAGTGCCATCGAGCAGTCGCTGGTTCAGGCGTTCCAGAACTCGATTCCTCTGCCCACCGAGCCGATCGGGGTGGGTGCGACGTGGCGAACCGAGCGGACCATCACGGCCGCCACAACGCTGACCCAGACGATCACCGCGACACTCAAGGCGTGGGACGGCAACCGCGTGACCATCGACTTCACCACCGAAGAATCACCGGTCAACTCGGTGTATGCGATTCCCGGCTCCGACACCACGCTGACCATCTCCCGCTACTCCTACACCGGTTCGGGAACCCTTGTCTCCGACGTGACGCGCGGTCTGCCGATCAGCGGCTCGGGCACGTACACGGGTGCGCGTGAACTTGTCGGAGCCGACCCTGCCAATCCACTGCTCCAGAAGATCGGCTTCTCCTACTCCTGGAAGTAGAGAGCTCCCTCACACACACGAGAGCCCCTGTCCCGCGCGGGACAGGGGCTCTCGTTGTGGTGCATGCGCGCTCAGGCGTGCACTTGAGTCACTTGGTGCACATGGCGCTCTTGATGTTGTTGCCGGACAGGATCGGGCACACCGAGTCGCTGGCGAGCTTCCACCGTCCGCCGTCGTACACGATCTGGGCGTCGAGCTTGGTCGGCGGGTTGTCGGGGAGCTTCACCTGAACCTTCACGGTTGCCTTGTTCGGGCCGGCCGGGATCACGGGCGGGAAGATCTGGTAGGTGACGTCCTTGTTGTCCTCACGCGCCTTGACCAGCTTGTCGAAGAGCTGGGGATCCTTCTCGGAACCCTGCACGAGATCGGTCTTCTCCGAGTTGGGCACATTGGGGTCGAGCGCCTTGTTCAACATCGCGTTCAGCGTGGCGACACTCGGGCGGACGTTGGGGTTGGTGACCCCGGCGTCGGCACCCGACGCGGCGGCCTCGGACGTCGCGGCAGCACTGGTCGTCGCAGCGACCGTGGGGACGTCGTCGGAATCGTCGCTGCTGCTGCATGCCGCGAGGGACGTGGCAACTGCCACGGTCATGACGGCGGCACCTACGAATTTAGGGAACTTCAAGGATCTTCCTCACATTTCAACGTCGGCGATGATCGTGTTCGGCGGTGACGGGCGCGGTCGTCCGCGGTTCACAGCGACCGTCACTCCGGTCACCGCGTCCACCCCCGTGGCCACAAACTCACACCACTATGCCAAACACATCGACTCCACCCAACGACACGTACCCGCCGAGATCGTGCGTGACAACGATCGTCGGTGAGCATTACGGTGTCGCACGAGCAGTGCCGACGAGTGCAACGGTTGACGTCCGACATCGGTTCCGGGGACGCTGTCTGGCATGACGCAACCCCGAATCGCGCTCATCACCACGGGCGGAACGGTAGCTGCTCGCCAGAGCGCGGACGGGGCGATTCCGGTGCTGACCGCGTCCGAACTCCTCGCCGACGCGCCGACGCCCGACGCTCTCACTCCACTCATCGAGTCCGTCGACCTCATGTCGGTCGACAGTTCGGCGATCACGGTGACCCAACAGGCGCAGGTGGTGCGCGCGGTCAAGGCCGCACTCGACGACGGTGACGTGACCGGGGTCGTCGTCACCCACGGCACCGACACGATGGAGGAGACAGCGTTCTTGGCCGACCTCGTCTCCGACGATCCCCGGCCCGTCGTGTTCACCGGGGCGCAATACCCCGCCGACGCCCCCGACGCCGACGGACCCGCGAACATCGCTGCGGCCATCGAGGTGGCGGCCGATCCGGCTAGCCGTGGCCGCGGCGTAGTGCTGGCATTGGGCGGACGCGTGCTGCCCGTTCGGGGAGCGTTCAAAGTGTCGACCACCGCGACCGAGGCCTTCGACACCGTGCACGACGCACTGCCGCGCCCCCTGGTCGGCGACCCGATGCCCGAACGTCTCGCCCGCGTGGACACCTACGCGTTGTACCCCGGCGTCGCCGCGGGAATCATCGCCGCGGCCGTCGCACAGCGTGCGTCGGGAATCGTGCTCGCGGCAACGGGTTCGGGCAACACGCATCCCGACATCACCGCCGAGGTTGTCGCCGCGCGACGCGCGGGGGTCGCCGTCGTCGTCACGACCCGTGTGCCGTACGGCCCGGTGGTCGCGACCTATGGCGGCGGTGGCGGAGCCGTCGACCTCGAACGCGCAGGCGCCGTGGTGTCCCGGTGGTTGCGTGCGCCACAGGCGCGCATGGCACTGATCGCGCTGCTGTCGACGGGACATGACGCCGACGACGTCGCCGACTTCTTCCGCCGTTCCGAGCCCGCCACCTGATCGTCGTGGCCTGAGGGCTCAGCGCGGTACATCGGGCCACGCGAGACTGTCGAGCGGGTCGCCGCGTCGCAACGCGCCATCGTCGGCTGCGAACGTGCGCGCGACGCCGGGTCCTGTTGCCCGCGTTTCGAATCGCACGGTCACCACACCGTGTCCGCTCCCCTGCACCCAGCCGTGCCCGAACTCGGGATGCACCACGTCGACGCCTGTCGTCGCCCAGCTCCCGCTGTCGGAGAGGGCCGATTCGGCACCGCTGTCGGAGACGGCAGAGTGGGTGGTTTCGAATCCGTCCGAGGGTGCAGCCGTGTCGACGGACACCACTGCTTCGAGATCTGGGGCGTCGAGATCTGGGGGCATCCGTGCGATGTCGGCGATTGGTGCAATATCGGCGTCGCCGAAGAGTGCGTACTGCTCGACGGTCGACAGACCTGAGAAGCCCACTCCGACAAGGCGTATCGGGCCGACGGTCTGTGGGTCCAGAGCGAGTCGTCGGGCCATCGATGTGAGGGTGTCGAGATCGGTCGTCGCGGCGGGCAGCGTCGACGATCGGGTCAGGATCGACATATCCGAACGCTTGAGTTTCAGCACGACGGTGCGCGCACCGCGTCCGTCGGAAAGCAGTCGACGGTGCGCGTCGGCCGCCGACTTGTCGATTGCGGGTCGCAGGCCTGCGAGGTCGACGATGTCGCGCGCGAAGGTCGATTCGGCGCTGATCTGTTTGGCCGCTGCGCGCTCGGTGACGGGCCGGTCGTCGTGTCCACGCGCGAGCAGATGCAGTGCTGGTCCGACGCTGGAGCCGAGCACCGACGCTACTTCGAGGTCGGACATCGCGGCAAGGTCGCCGATCGTGTCAATACCCAGGCGCGCCAACCGTTCTCCGGAGACGGGCCCGATTCCCCAGAGTTTGCGTACCGGCAGTGCGTGGAGGAAGTCGAGTTCTCTGCTCGGCGGAATGACCATGACCCCATCGGGTTTGGCCATTCCCGAGGCGATCTTCGCGATCTGCTTACCGCTGCCGACACCGACGGAAGCCGCCAACCCGACGCCGTCGAAGATGCGCCTACGGATCTCTTGCGCGAACGCCTCGGCGTCGGCGGCGGAGGCACCGACGAGATCGACGGGTTCGCCGAAAGCCTCGTCGAAGGACAGCATCTCGATGACCGGCACCGCGTCACGCACGATCCCGAAGATCTTGCTGCTCACCACGCGGTACACCGAGCCGCGCGGTGGCAGTACCACCGCCGACGCTCCGACGAGGCGTCGTGCCTGATGCATCGGCATCGCCGAATGCGCACCGAATCGACGTGCGGCGTAGCTGGCGCCCGCGACGACACCGCGGCCCCCGGTGCCACCGACGAGTACCGGGCGTCCCGCGAGGGTCGGTCTCGTCAACTGCTCCACCGAGGCGAAGAAGGCATCCATGTCCAGATGCATCACCCACCGGGTGCTGCGTTCCCCGTCTGAGGACGAACCGGACACTGCTGACACACATCAAGACTAGGCAGGCCGATTCACGTCACGTCAGGGACTTACCCGGTGGTCGCCCTGCCGACGGCGAAAACCGGGATCGACGCCGCGTGTGTGTGCAGTTCGTCGTCGGATGGGTCGGTGGTCATGCCGTCGGGTAGGAATCGGCCGACCTCCCATCCCCATCGCTTCAGGTACGCGCGGATGATCGGACCGCGGTGGGCGACATCGACCTCGCTGAGCGTGACCCTTCGATCGTTGCGACCACGACGCAGGTGCGCGGTCCGCGCGGCTCGGGCATTGCGCACCCACTGGGTGTTGCCGCGTACCGCCACGAGGTACTCGCGACCGTCGAGCGCGATGGGATTCACCGGAATGCTCTGTGGTGCACCAGACTTTCGTCCGACGACGGTCAGCGTCTGTGCACCGGCGAGGTTGACCCCACGGTCGGCGAGCCAGCGAACGACGGAATTGAAGACGCGGTCCGAGCGGCCGGGCGTGACGTGGTGTTGCGTTGATTGCATGACGGTTACTCCTCGACGTTGTATGTGAAGCAGTGCATGGGAAGGCATTGCGAGTGAAAACCTTGCCCGAACCGAGAGCACCGCTCTCCATTGAGCATGCGCTCTTCGCCGAGGAAGTGCAAGAGCACCGCTCTCTGATCTGGCAGACTGGCCTCATGGCAACGGGAAAGACGCGCGCTGACAATCGCGCGGCGATGGAGGCCGAGATCCTGCGGCTCGGCCGCGAGCACCTGCGCACGCAGGGCGCTGCCGGGCTTTCGCTACGGGCGATCGCTCGCGACCTCGGCGTCGTCTCGTCGGCCGTCTACCGCTACGTACCCAGCCGCGACGACTTGTTGACCCTGCTTCTGGTGGAGGGCTACAACGACGTCGCCGACACCGTCGACGCCGCCGCTGACGCTGACAGCCCGGACGGCGTCAGCGACTCGCGGAAGCGCTTGCGGCGCATGGCCGTTGCGATGCGCGCCTGGGCACTCACCGATCCCGCGCGATGGGCGCTGCTGTACGGCAGTCCGGTGCCCGGGTACTCGGCACCGGCCGAGCGTACGACGGTCCCCGGAACGCGCGTGGTCGGCCGACTCGTCGTCGAGTTGGCGGCAGCCCACCGCGATGGCGCACTGCGCGCGCAGCTGCCATCGATCTCGCCGGCGGTCGCCGCCGACATGCGCCAGATCCTCGACGAGTTCGGCGTCGACATGCCCGCAGAGGTGGTCGCCGCGGCGACCACCCTATGGGCAACCATCATCGGCGGGATCAGCCTCGAGGTCTTCGGACAGTACGGCGCCGACACCTTCACACATCCCGACGCGCTGTTCACCACGCAGGTCGACGCCGTCCTGTCACTGCTCTTCGACGACCAATGTTGATCGGCGGGCTACTCAGCTCGCTTTTTGACGTCCGCCGTCACCCCGTCGCCGAGTTCGATCGCTCCCGCACCGGAGTCGTCTGCCGATTCGACTACGAACGACGTCGCGAGCACCTCACCGGCGATCATGTCGGCGTGGCGTCGAGCCCACTCGAGTCGCGGCTCGGGCACCACGAAGCGCACCTCGATGCGATCCGACACGTCGAGCCCAAGACCGCGACGTGCCTCCTGGAGTTCACGCACGCGGTCCTTCGCCCAACCCTCCGACTCTAGGTCTTCGGTGACGTTCGTATCCAGGACGACGAGTCCGCCCCCGCCGGGGAGTTCGGCCGTCGAATCCGGTTCCTCCGCAACGAGTTTCCTGCTGTACTCGCCCGGCTCCAGGTCGATGCCGTCGGCCGACACGATCTCGGTACCGTCGTCGGCGGTCCGCACGCTCCAGTTCCCCGCTTTGACCGCCTTGATGACGCGCTGTACATCTTTGCCAAGGCGTGGTCCTGCGGCGCGCGCGTTGACCGCGAGCTCGTAGTGACCGTATCGATCTGCCTCAGTGGACAATTCGACCGACTTGACGTTCATCTCGTCGGCGATCAGATCGGTGTAGGGCGCGAGACGATTGGCGTTGGGCGACGCGACGGTCAACTGCGGCAACGGAAGTCGCACACGGAGCTTGTTGGCCTTGCGCACGCTCGACGCCGTCGAGCACACCGCCTGCACGTCGTCCATCGCAGCGACGAGGTCGGCGTCGGCGGGAAGTTCGTCACTCGTCGGCCAGTCGGTCAGATGCACCGAACGCTCGCCCGTCAGCCCACGCCAGATGGCTTCGGTCGCCAGCGGAAGCAGCGGCGCCGCAAGGCGACTCGCAACCTCAAGCACCGTGTACAGGGTGTCGAACGCCTCCGGGTCCTCATCCTGGCCCGCCCAGAAACGCGCCCGCGATCGACGCACATACCAGTTGGTGAGTGACTCGACGAACTCGCGGAACGCATCACACGCGCCGGAGACGTCGTAAACGTCGAGGGCCTCGGTCATCGCGTCACGCGTGACGGCGAGCTTGGCCAGGATGTACCGGTCGAGCACGTTCGACGAGTCGGTGCGCCACGTGGCGGGCCGGTCGGCGTAGAGCTGCAGGAAGCTGTAGGCATTCCACAGCGGGAGCAACGCCTGGCGTACGCCCTCGCGGATTCCCTTCTCCGTCACCACCAGGTTGCCGCCACGCAGGATCGGCGACGCCATCAGGAACCACCGCATCGCATCGCTGCCGTCGCGGTCGAACACCTCGTTGACGTCGGGATAGTTACGCTTGGACTTCGACATCTTCTGGCCGTCGTCGCCGAGCACGATGCCGTGCGCCGCAACGGTTCTGAATGCCGGACGATCGAAGAGCGCAGTCGCGAGCACGTGCAGGTTGTAGAACCATCCACGCGTCTGGCCGTTGTACTCGACGATGAAGTCGCCCGGATTGTGCGCAGGCTCCGAACCGTCACTCGCCCCGTCGAACCATTCCGAATTCTCGAACGGGTAATGCACCTGGGCGTACGGCATCGAGCCCGACTCGAACCAGCAGTCGAGAACCTCGGGAACGCGGCGCATCGTCGAATTCCCGGTCGGGTCATCGGGATTGGGCCGCGTCAGATCGTCGATGTAGGGACGATGCAGGTTGTTCGGGCGCACGCCGAAGTCGCGCTCGAGCTCGTCGAGCGAGCCGTACACGTCGGTACGCGGGTACTCCGGGTCGTCGGAGATCCACACCGGGATCGGCGCGCCCCAGTAGCGGTTGCGGCTGATGTTCCAGTCGCGTGCACCCTCGAGCCACTTGCCGAACTGCCCGTCGCGGATGTGTGCCGGCGACCAGGTGATCTGCTTGTTCAGCTCGATCATGCGGTCCTTGATCGGGTCGACCGCGACGAACCACGACGGAACGGCCATGTAGATCAACGGCTTTCCCGACCGCCACGAGTGCGGGTAGGAGTGCTCGATGGTCTCGTGCCGCACCACACGCCCCTGGTGCCCGTCCGATCCGGCGAGGACGCGCGACCCACCGGCCTTGAGGTCCTTGATGATCGGCGCGTTGGCGTCGAACACCATGAGGCCCTCATACGGCGGCACCTGCGAGGTGAATCGGCCACCTGCGTCGAGTGGTTGCACGACCTCGATGCCGTTGGCCGTCGAGAGCTCCATGTCCTCCTCACCGAAAGCCGGTGCGAGATGGACGATTCCGGTACCGCTGTCGGTGGTCACGTAATCGCCGAGCAGTATGCGGTGAGCGTTGGGGTGCCCGACGAAGAAGTCGAACGGCGGTGTGTACGCCAGCCCCTCCAGGTCGCGCCCCTGATACGTGCCCAGCACCTCGGGGTCGACGATCTCCTTCGCGTAGCTGCCGAGCAGCGGCTCGGCGAGGAGGTACTCGCGCCCGTCCGCCGCACGCACATGCACATAGGAGACATCGGGATTGACGGCGATCGCGAGGTTCGACGGCAGAGTCCAGGGCGTCGTGGTCCAGATCAACGCATTGACCCCGTCCAGCGCCGCCAGCGGACCGTCGGAGTCGACGACCAGCGGCATGCTCACGGTGAGAGCGGGGTCCTGGCGCATGCGGTACGCGTCGTCGAGCTTCGATTCCTGGTTGCTCAGGGGTGTCTGCTCGTACCAGGAGTACGGCAGCACGCGATAGCCCTGATAGATGAGGCCCTTGTCCCAGAGCCGCTTGAATGCCCACATCACCGACTCCATGAAGTCGATGTCGAGGGTCTTGTAATCGTTGTCGAAGTCGACCCAACGAGCCTGACGGGTGACGTAGTCACGCCACTCACCGGTGTAGCGCAGCACGGAGTCGCGACAGAAGTCGTTGAACTTCTCGACGCCCATCTTCTCGATCTCCGACTTATCGGTGATCCCGAGTTGACGTTCGGCCTCGAGTTCTGCGGGCAGTCCGTGGGTGTCCCAGCCGAATCGACGCTCGACCTTCTTGCCGCGCATCGTCTGGTACCGCGGTACCAGATCCTTGACGTAACCGGTCAGCAGGTGACCGTAGTGGGGGAGGCCGTTGGCGAACGGAGGCCCGTCGTAGAACACGAACTCCGGAGCGTCGGCTCGATTGGCGATGGATGCGGCGAACGTGTCGTCGTTCTTCCAATAGTCGAGAACGTTGAGCTCGACGTCGGGGAAAGATGGCGCACCACTACGTACGCCACCGGTCATGTCGACGACCGGGTACACACGTGTTGCCGATTCTGACTGCTCGCTCACGCTGACTCCTCGTGCCTGGCTCGCACGTCCACTAGGACGTGTGCATGTGCTCTTGGCACGGGGACGCACGACGCGTGCGCGGTACCACCCCGCTTGCATCGGACTGCTCCGATGCCGCTCATGGCCCTCTCGGATCGGCAGGCGAATAACGCCGGGTGCTCACACACCCGGAGCGCTCCAACACTCCCAACCGAATGGGCCTGCGGCTATGACGGGCCACTCCCGCCCGGTTCTACTGGGACGCCCACCGACTCACGCGGTGCGTGACGAGAATCCGTTCTTCCGGGTGCTCCCCGGTGATGGCCGGATCATTGCGCTTCCAGTGTAGCGACCGCGGCTACCCGGCCACGAATCGACCGTCGTCGATGCCCTGGGTGTCGTCGCCCTGTTGATGCCGCAGGGGGTCGCCAGGGATGGATCGGTCGGGATCAGTCGAACGGCGGACGCCAGTTGGGATCGAGAGGATCGAAACGCCCGGTTCCGCTCCCCTGCTCACGCTCGGGTTGCTCCCAGGGTCGATCAGAAGGTTTGCCGTCGTCGGACGGCGGTTGCTGTATGCCTGGCGGCTGCTCGCGCTCTGGCTGTCGGGGCGCCGCGCCGGGACGCTGCTGGTCGCCACCCGGCCTCTGCTGGCCGTAGGGCTCGCGCCCCTGGGGATATGGGCCCCGGGGATACGGCTGCTGCGGGTACCCCGGCGCGGCCGGACCCTGCGGTGGGGGGCCCTGCGTTGGCATCTGCGCGGGAGGCGCTTGCCGCGGGGGCTGCTGGTATCCCTGCGCCGGCGGACGCTGATCAGGGCGCCCCTGCTGGGGCGGCGCCTGCTCGTCAGGCGTCGACGGCCTGCGGAATCCGCCGGTTGCGGGATCGCCCCCGACAGCGCGCAGATAGTCGTCGTAATTGCCTTCACGCGAGGACTGGGCAGCCTCTCCCGTGCCGAATGCATTCGTCCCTGGATTCTCGCCGGAATCCGGATTCGACGCCGCGTCGGCGGATGAACCCGACCGCCCGCCGGGTTGGATCACACCCTGCCACGACGATTGCGGAGGGGACTCGCGTCGTGCAGCGGGAGACGGACCGGAAATGCCCGAGCCGCCGTCGAACACATTACCACCGTCGGGGGGATCGTCGTCGGAGAGATCACTCTCGGCGGCGACGCTACGGGAGCGACGTCCCTCGGGACGCTCCCCTGTGTCGGACTCGTCGACCTGATCATCACTGCCGACCTGGTCATCATTGCCGACCTGGTCATCTTTTCGGCCGGAACCGATGATGTCGACGATCAGGAACGCCAGGCCGATGAGGCAGACGACGATGCACGCCACCGCCAGCCACACCGAGCCGGTGATCAACCCGACGATGAGCAGCACGAAGCCCACGAGGGTGGCCGCGAGCGCCAGACTCAGCACGTCATCTGCCTAATGACCGTCCGCCGGCACCGATCAGCTCTGCGAGTAGCTGCTGAAGCCGCCGTTACCGGGATCCGACGAGAAGGACTGATCGGAGCGCCCGTTCTCGACAGGCGCGGCACTGCCGCGCTGCTGTAGCTCTTCGAGCTGGGACTCGAGATAGGTCTTGAGGCGTGTGCGGTACTCACGCTCGAACGTCTTGAGCTGCTCGATACGTCCCTCGAGGACGCCGCGCTGCTGGTTGATGGTGCCCATGATCTCGCTGTGCTTACGCTCGGCGTCGCTCTGCAGCGCGTCGGCACGTTCCTGCGCCTGACGCAGCTGAGCCTCCGACCTCGTCTGCGAGTCGGCGAGGATTGCTTCGGCCCGCTGACGCGAATCGTTCAGCAGAGCGTCGGACTTCGTCTGCGCCTCGGACACCATGGCGTCCGCGCGCGAACGGGCATCCGCGAGCAACGTGTCGGCTTCCTGGCGAGCCGAACCCGTCAGGCGATCGGCGGTGTCCTGCGCGAGAGCGAGAACCCGAGCAGCTCGGATGTTCGAGTCGTCGTCGGACACCTGTGTCGAATCATCGGTCGTCGGTGTCGAGTCGGACGACGAGGATGCGTCGGCGGTCCCACTGCCGGACTTGGCGTCGGCGAGCTCACCCTCGAGCTCTTCGACGCGCTGCTTGAGGTCGCTGTTCTCTTCGATCAGGCGAGCGAGCTCGGCTTCGACGAAGTCGAGGAACTGATCGACCTCGTCCTCGTTGTAGCCGCGCTTACCGATCGGCGGTTTGCTGAACGCGACGTTGTGCACATCAGCTGGTGTCAGCCGCATGTCGGTTCCCCTCATTGTCGTTAGAGCGTTGGGTCGGCTCGAGCTTGGTGTCGTCCGAGCTTGGTCTTCAGTTGGGCGGATACGTCACAGCCTATGTGTACAGACTGTCACTCAATATTCATACCAGTCAAAATCCGTAACTGGCGTCTCATCCTGTCACATCTGAACCGCTTGTCGCATATGTTCGATGCCGTCCTGCAATGCAACAGTCACTCGATGATGACACTCAACGGTAGAACATCGGCTCGACGAGCGGCAGTCGGATCATGACGTCGGATCGTGTTCAACCGACGTTCACCGAGCGCCCGAGCTCCGATCAGCTGGTCAGAGGAGTGCGCTCGCCAGCGCCGAGGCCGCTGCATTGTTGGCCAGCCCTCGCATGACCGACATGAGGATGAGTACGACGATCATCACGATCATCAGCGAGAGATCGAGCCGAACCGGACCGAGCGGAATCGGAGGCAGTATGCGCCTAAGCGCCTTGATCGGCGGGTCGGTGACAGTGAATACCGCCTCGATGATCACAACTGCAATACCCCTCGGTCGCCATTCACGCGCGAAGGTGCGCACCAATTCGATGACGAGGCGTGCAAGCAGGAGCAGCCAGTAGATGAACAGCACGATGTAGAGGACTTCGAACAGTATCGCCACGAGTCAAGAGTGCCTGATATGTCGGGCGCGCTGCACCCCAGGTACCGCTGACCTGGTGCGCGCGAGCAGATGTGGGGGCCGAACGAGCATCGGCGGGCGAACCGAGTGCGATTCGCCCGCCGAATACGTCGATGTCAGCCGTGGTTGTAGAAGCCTGTCGCGGCGATCTTCTTGCGATCCTCCGCAGAGACGTCGATGTCGGCCGGTGAGAGGAGAAACACCTTCGTGGCGACTTTGTCGAACGAGCCACGCAGCGCGAAGGCGAGACCGGCCGCGAAGTCGACGAGGCGCTTCGCGTCGTCGTTGCTCATGTCGACGAGATCCATGATGACCGGGTTGCCGTCACGGAACCGCTCGCCGATCGTGCGTGCTTCGCTGTAGTCGGCGGGGCGCAGCGTCGTGATCTTGTGCAGCGGACCGTCGGCGAAGACCTGCTCGAGATCGGGACTCGCAGAGGCCGACACCGCTGCGGCGCGGTGCGGGGCCGCACTCGACCGCTGCAGCGGCTCGAGGCGCGAGACCGGGCGGGGACGCTCGACCGGCTCGGAGTGTCGCGGACCCGCGTAGGTGTAGTCGCCCTGGTACCCCTGCTCGTAGCCGGGTGCCGAATCGAAGCCTGGTCCGAATCGTCGCTCGTCGTAGCCTGCGTCGGCAGCCTCGCGGTAGCCGGGGTCTGCGTAGGAATCCCCGTAGCCGTCACGCAGCGGAGCCTCGCCGTAGTAGTCGTCGCGGTACACGCGCTCACGCGACATCGACCGCACCGGACCCGGTCCGGGCTCGTCGAAGTAGTCGTCCTCGTACTCGCTCGGAGGCACCATGCCGAAATATGCCTTGAACTTCTGCATCGTGGTCATGTGAGGGGCCTCTCTGGTCATCCGACACCCGCGGCGGGTTCGCGAGTGTTGTCAGTGTGGAGTTTGTTCTCGTTGGTTCGCATGTGACCAATGTGACTAGTGAGAGATTAACGGCCGCGGACCCATGATTGCGGTACCGACACGCACGCATGTCGATCCATGTGCGACGGCACTTTCGAGATCCGACGACATACCCGCCGAGAGTCCGGTCGCCTGGGGAAACCGGGTCCGAAACCGTTCGTGCGCCTGCGCCGTTCGTGCCATCCACTCGTCGACGTCGCCGTCGAGCGGCGCGATCACCATCAGCCCGCGCAGCGCCAGCGAGTCGCTCGCCTCGACCCTGTCGGCCAACTCGGGAAGCTCTTCCTCAAGCGCTCCACCCCTGGTGGGATCGCCGTCGAGGCTCAGTTGGAGATAGATCCCCAGCGGCGTGCCCCGCTCACCGTCGTCGAGGGCGGACCTACTTGCTGTCGCCAGATGATCGATGAGTTTGTCGCGGTCGACCGAATGCACCGCACGTGCCCATCGGGCGACGGTGCGCGCCTTCTTGGTCTGCACCGAACCGATCATGTCGAATGCGACGTCGCCGAGATCGCCACCCGCATCCGCGCGCAGTTCGTCGATTTTGCGGCTCGCCTCAGGCTCCCGCGACTCGCCGAAGTCCTTCTCGCCCAACGTGATCAATCGCGCGACATCTTCGGCCGGGAAGAACTTGGTCACGACGAGCAACTCCACGTCACCTCGTCGTCGCCCAGCAGCATCGACCGCGGCGTCGAGACGTGTGCGCACAGCCGACAGCGACTCCGACAGTTGGGCCGTGCGCTCATCGTCGTGTGCAGTCATCACGACTCGGGACTCGGGTCGATCCAGATGACCGATGCGAGCCTGCCCGTCGGCGCGCCGCGTCGGTGACTGAAAAGGTGCGCGTCTTCGATCGTGCACCGCGGATCCTCTGCCACCGCGGCGACACCCAGCGCAAGCAGTTGCCGACGCAATCCAGCCCGAAGATCGAGTCCCGGGGTGCGCTTGTCGGTCAAACAGGCACTGCCCGGTAGATGCTCTTCGACGTCGCGCTGCATCGCAGCGGGAACCTCGTATTGGCGTCCACACGCGGCAGGTCCGAGAAATGCGCCGATCCGCTCGGGGCGCGCACCCAACGAAATCATCACGCGCAGCGTTTCCGGGACGATCCCGATGCGCGCTCCCACCCGTCCGGCATGTACTCCGGCGATCACACCCGCCTCGTCGTCGCTCAACAGAACCGGCACACAGTCGGCACTGAGAACCGCCAGCGCAAGCCCTGGCGTCGTCGTCACCAGCGCGTCGGTGGCCTCGACGGCGTGGCCGACAGGAGCGTCGACCACTGTGACGTTGCGACTGTGAATCTGTTCCATCCAGACGACGCGGTCGGCGGCGAGACCCAACTGCGACGCGAGCCGAGACCTGTTCGCCGCGACGGCATCCGGGTCGTCGCCGACATGATCGCCCAGATTGAACGAGTCGTAGGGCGGTTTCGACACACCGCCGTCCCGGGTGGTCACCACACGACGCACCCGGGGCGTGATCGGCCCGCTCACGTTCGTCAGCGCTTCATGAACGACGGCACGTCGACGTCATCGTCGTCGAGCGTGACGCTGTTGCGACGGGGCGGCGACGCCTGGCGATCGGCGAACGGGTCACCAGCGCCCTCCTGCGGCATCTTCCCGAAGAGCGGGTCGGTCTTCTCCGCGGGGTTCACGGTGCCCGCCTGGCCAGCTCCGACGGCCGTCTTGCCGACGGCCGCGGGGGCGTCGGTGCGCTTGCGCGGGGTACCGCCGTCGAATCCTGCCGCGATGACCGTGACGCGCACCTCGTCGCCGAGGTTGTCGTCGATGACCGTGCCGAAGATGATGTTGGCGTCCTCGTGTGCGGCTTCCTGCACCTGCGTCGCGGCGTTGTGGATCTCGAAGAGACCCAGGTCGCTACCACCGGCGATGGACATCAGCACACCACGCGCGCCCTCCATCGACGACTCGAGCAGCGGCGAGTTGATCGCAGCCTCGGCCGCCTTGCGTGCACGCTCCTCACCACGCGACGACCCGATGCCCATGAGCGCCGAACCTGCGTCGCTCATGACGCCTTTGACGTCGGCGAAGTCGACGTTGATCAGGCCGGGGGTAGTGATCAGATCCGTGATGCCCTGCACGCCGTTGAGGAGTACCTCGTCGGCGCTGCGGAAGGCGTCCATGAGGCTGACCTGGGCATCGCCCAACTGCAGAAGGCGGTCGTTGGGGATGACGATGAGGGTGTCGCAGGACTCGCGCAGGGCGGTGATACCGGCCTCTGCCTGTCCTCCGCGACGCTTGCCCTCGAAGCCGAAGGGTCGGGTGACGACACCGACGGTCAGGGCACCCAGCTTGCGTGCGATCGACGCGACCACCGGCGCACCTCCGGTGCCGGTGCCGCCGCCCTCGCCCGCGGTCACGAAAACCATGTCGGCGCCCTTGAGGAGCTCTTCGATCTCATCGCGTGCGTCCTCGGCGGCCCGACGGCCGACCTCGGGGTCGGCGCCTGCTCCGAGGCCGCGCGTCGAATCACGACCCACGTCGAGCTTGACGTCGGCATCACTCATCAACAGCGCCTGCGCGTCGGTGTTGATGGCGATGAACTCCACGCCCTTGAGGCCCTGCTCGATCATTCGGTTGACGGCGTTCACGCCGCCGCCGCCGATGCCGACGACCTTGATCACGGCCAGGTAGTTGTGCGGTGGCGTCATGGCGCTCGCCTTCCTTATCGATCCAAAACCCTAAACCTGAACCATAGATTTAGAGTTATGTCAAGTGGTCTGTTGCCGAGAACGCTATGCACCCACTGGCCCAGGAGCCAGCAGGCGGCGCGGCGTGTCGCTGTGTTTTTTGGCGCGGCTGCGTGGTGCGCCCTAGTCGCGTTCTTCCTCCTCCCTCACATCGTCGCTGTGTTTATCGGCGCGGCGGAGTGGTGCGCCTCTAGTCGCGTTCTTCCTCCTCCCTCGCATCGTCGCTGCGCTCCTCGCTCGCTCGTCGTCCAGAACGCGACGGCGCACCACTCCGCCGACGCGTTCCCGCGCCCGCTCACCACTCCACCGACGCCGCGACCTGCTCGCGGCGGGCTCGGTCGGGTGGGTGGGTGATCTCGACAAGCTCGATCAGCGAAGGATCGACTCGATCAGCGAAAGCGACGACGCGACCACTCGACCGACCCCACACCCGTCGAACTGCACGCCCGGCGAGCGCGCCGTGCCTGCACCACGAAGAGCGAGGAGCGTAGCGACGATGCGATGAGGAGGAAGGCACGGTGCTAGAGCTCGCCGGGCATGCGGCGGCGAAGCCGCCGCCTATTTGACAGCCGGGAAGTCCGGACTCGACACGTTGTATTCGGATGCCTTGCGCGGCAGCAGGTATCCGAGGGTCCGCGCCTTCTCGTCGCCTCTGGCCGAATCGCCCCAGACGACCTTGCGGTTGCCCTTGAGGGTGAACTTGATGTCGACGGGCGAGGATGCGTCGATCGCCGTCACCTGCTCCGAGATGTCGTCGGGTAGTCCCGCGGTTGCCTTCATGGCTGCGACGGTTGTCGGGTCCGATGGTCCGGGGTTGGGCGTGGTGAACACGGGAAGTGCGGCGTACTCGCCGGGCAGCCCTCTGGTGGCGTAGGTCAGGTATGAGACGCCGGTGCGGTCGAGGACGTGCACTTTGTCGCCGTCGACGACCCTGGCGGTCGGTTGCCGCTCGACAACCGTGATCAACAGCGACGACGGGTATTCACGCTGGACGCGCGCGGACTCGATCGATGGGATCGCCGCGATCCGCTGCGCGACGACACGGGTGTCCACGCGTAGCAGCGGTGTCCCCGACGCGACGTCAGCGGCGTGGAGAATCTCGCCGGTCTGCACACCTTTGGCACCCTCGATGGTGGTACTGCGCACCGACATCAGCGGCGTGAAGAACGCGACGAGAACGAGTCCCACGACGACGATCACGACAGCACCGACCCCGAGCAGCATGCGCGCTCCTCGACGTTCCGGCAGGAACCGGGTCACGAGGTGCCCTCGCCTCCCCTGGTGGTCCGCGATGCCGCGCGGGTGTCGTCAAGTGCGGCAAGGATTTCGGGTCCCTGCATGGTGATGTCTCCGGCGCCGAGGGTCAGCACGATGTCGCCGGGCCGCGCGATCGACGCGACGAGCCCGGCAAGCGTCGAGAGATCCGGGACGAACCGGTGGTTCCCGGTCAGTCTGTCCGTAATGCTCCGACCGCTCACACCGGGAATCGGTGCCTCACGTGCCCCGTAGACGTCGGCGACGATCACTTCGTCTGCGGCGTCGAGAGCCGAGGCGAACTCCTCCGCGAATTCTTCTGTGCGCGAATACAAGTGGGGCTGGAACACGGCGATCACCCGCCCGTTGCCGGCATCGCGGGCGTGGTCGCCGACTCCCCGGGCCACGACACCCCGTGCTGCGGCAAGCACTGCGGCGACCTCGGTCGGGTGGTGGGCGTAGTCGTCGTACACCGAGACGCCCGCCGCACTGCCCTTGTATTCGAAGCGACGTCGGACACCGCCGAACGCCTCGACTCCAGCGACGACCTCGGCCAGCTCGCCGCCCGCGCATACCGCACCGAGGATCGCGCCAAGGCTGTTGCGCGCCATGTGGATTCCCGGGGTCGTGAGAGTGATCGGGACCTCGATAGCGGTGTCGGCAACCGGCTGTGTGAACCTCACATCGGCCACCCCGCCACTCCCCTGCGGCGCCCACGAAAGCAGCGTGGCCGCCGGGATGACATCTGGGATGGAGACCGTGTCGGCGTCGGTGCCGTACCCGAGCACCCGGACACCGCGCGCGGTCAGCTCGGAGGCACGTCGCTGCGCGAGTGCCACGGTCCCCGGATCGTCGAGGCAGACGATGAGCGTGCCGCCCGGCCGGATCTTCTCGGTGAACTCGTCGAACACCGCGACGTACGCTTCGACGCTGCCGAAGAAGTCCAGATGGTCGACTTCGATGTTGGTGATCACCACGATGTCGGGGGTGTACTCGAGGAGCGACCCGTCGCTCTCGTCGGCCTCCGCGACGAATACGTCGCCGCTACCGTGATGGGCGTTGGTACCCGACTCGTTGAGCTCGCCGCCGATCGCGAATGACGGATCGAGCCCTGCGTGCTGCAGTGCGACGACAGCCATCGACGTCGTCGACGTCTTGCCGTGTGTTCCGGCGACGAGCAGCGTGCGGTGGTCGGCCATCACTCCCGCGAGGACGTGGGGCCGTAACAGGATCGGGATCCCACGCTCGCGTGCCGCGACGAGTTCCGGATTGGTCTTGGGTATTGCGGCGTGCGTCGTGACGACGACGGTCGGACCGCCGGGCAGCACGTCGAGTGCAGCGGCGTCGTGACCGATCGTGATCTCGGCGCCACGCGCACGCAGCGCGATGATTCCGCGACTGGTCTTGGCATCCGATCCCGACACCTGACCACCTCGGGACAGCAGAATGCGCGCCAGGCCCGACATTCCGGCCCCACCGATTCCGACCATGTGGACTCTACGGAGCTCTTCTGGCAGCGGGGCAGCTCCCGGCTCGGGCTGTGCTGGGGATCCGGGGTGTGCGGGGGTCACATCGTCGATTGTCACCGCTCGCGAGCCGATTCGGTCGAACGAAACGCCGCCCCGTCATCGGGATCACCGGGTTTGCGCGCGCCCTCATCGCGAGCATCCGACGCTCGATCATCGGTCGCGGCCGGTGCGCTCGCGTCGGCCTCTGCCGCCTCGACGCGCTGCGCGGCGCGCGCCCGACGTCCGGGCCGATGCGACGCAGCGAGGTCGAGGGCCGCACGTGCCACCGCATTCGCGGCGTCGCCGTGGCCCGTCCCGAACGCGGACGCCGACATCGCGGCGAGCCGTTCCGGATCGCCGAGGAGTGCGGGAACCTCCGCGGCCACCCAGTCCGCGGTGACCTCGTCATCGGCCACCAGCACCCCACCACCGGCTTCGACGACCGGCAGCGCGTTGAGCCGCTGTTCGCCGTTGCCGTGCGGAAGGGGCACGTAGATCGCGGGGAGCCCGGTAGCCGACACCTCGGCAACCGTCATCGCGCCCGACCGACACATCACGAGATCGGCGGCCGCATAGGCGAGGTCCATGCGTTTGAGATATCCGACGGCCCGATACGGCGGAGCGCCCTCGGGTGACACCGGATCGATCGTGTTCTTGGGTCCATACGCGTGCAACACGCCGATCCCGGCGCGCCCCAACGCGTCAGCAGCACCCGCGACCGCCTCGTTGAGTCGTTGCGCCCCCTGCGATCCGCCGAATACGAGCAGGGTCGGGGCGTCCTCGTCGAGGCCGAAGTAGTGGCGGGCCTTGGCGCGCAGACCCTTGCGGTCGAGGTCAGCGATGACGCCGCGCACCGGGATACCGACCACCTCGGCGCCGTCGAGTCCAGAGCCGTCGACCGCGGCCATCACGACGTCGGCGAAGCGGGCGCCGACCTTGTTCGCGACACCGGCACTGGCATTGGCTTCGTGGATCACGATCGGCAGACGTCGACTCGGCCGCAAATGTGCCCTGGCCGCGAGGTAGGCGGGCATCGAGACGTATCCGCCGAATCCGACGACGACGTCGGCCTTCACGTCGGCGAGGACCTTGCGGGTTGCGAGCACCGAGCGCAACAACCGCGCGGGTGTCTTCGCGAGTTCGACGCCGGGCTTACGTGGCAGCGGGACGGGCGGGATCAGCGCGAGGTCGTAACCGCGTTCGGGAACGAGCGTCGTCTCGAGTCCACGAGAGGTGCCCAGTGCGGTGATCCGTGCGGAGGGATCGAGTCTGTGCACCGCATCCGCTACCGCAAGTGCCGGTTCGATGTGACCGGCGGTGCCGCCACCGGCGACCACAACCGACAGCTTTCGGTCACTGCCTCCCGCAGCCCCGTGGTCGGTTGTCGTGACCCGTGTTTCGTCCGGACCCATACGGTCTGCACTCCGTTCACATCTGTTCTGCTCACCTCGGGAGATCAGCGACCGGTGCCCGACCACCGCGACCCACCCGACATCTTGTCAGCTCGCCCGGTGTGACCGGAATAGCGCCCCGAGTCCGACCGCGACGCCCCCGTCGACGACCCTGTTCGCGTCGAACTCGGCACTCCCCTGCCCGTCGCGCGACGGGCGGATTGGCTTGCACGAGCGGACTCTGACGATCGTCGCGATGGGTTCTGTCGCTCGTGACCACGGGCGTCGTCCCGACGCTGTTGGCGGCCTGAATACCCGACACGGTAGTCGAGACGGACCGGACCCGACCGAGGTGCCCCGCGTCGATCGACGGGTGGACTCGGCTCCGGCGCCGCACCGAAGAAGCGCACGCCGATCGCGCGACGCCAGGCGGGTACCCGATTGGGTGTCGCAGAACGTCGTCCACCGGACGAGGCCGGTGCGCGGCGATCACGCGTGTCGAGACGATTCCGCGCGCTCTCGGCCCGGGTCGGCTTGTAGGCAACAGGCGTCGGCAAGCGGAACCAGCGGCTGACGCGACTGCGCTGGCCGGTCGTCAATGCGGCGACGGCCTCGGGCTCATGACGCGCGGCATTGGCCAACAGGCCGAGCATCGCCAACACCGTCAACGTCGACGTACCGCCCGCCGACAACAGCGGCAACTGGATTCCGGTCACCGGCAGCAGCCCGATGACGTATCCGATGTTGATGAAGGCCTGCGCAGTGATCAGGACCGTGATGGTCGACGTCATCAGCCGCAGGAACGGGTCGGTGCAGCGGTGAGCGATACGGAAGCCGGTGAACGCCAGCACGACGAACAGGAAGACGACGAGCAGTCCGCCGATCAACCCGAGTTCCTCGCCGATGATCGCGAAGATGAAGTCGTTGTGCGCGTTGGGCAGGTAGTTCCACTTGGCGCGGCTCTGACCGAGTCCGACTCCGAAGACGCCGCCGTTGGCCAACGCGAACGTCGCCTGCCGCGCCTGGTAGCCGGCACCTTGCGGATCGTCGATGCCACCGAGGAAGCTCATCACGCGCTGCGACCGGTAGCTCTCGACGAGCGCCAGGACGACGGCGATGCCGACACCGGTGATGACGAACGCCGCGAACACCTTGATCGGCAGCCCTGCGAACCAGAGCAGAGCACCGACGATGATCGCGATGGTGATCGTCGTCGAGAGGTTGGGCTCGAGAATAATCAGCAGGCAGATCAGCAGGCCGACCGGCACGAGAGGCACGAGCAGCTCGCGCAGCGACGCGTTGTCGCGTCGACGTGACGCGAGCAGATGCGCGCCCCAGACACAGAGCGCGACCTTGACCAGCTCGGACGGCTGCACCGAGAGGCCGTTGATGTCGAACCAGCGGCGCGCACCCTGGCTGAGGGTGCCGATTCCCGGCACGAGGACGAGCGCCAACATGATCGTCGTGGCGGCGATCAGCGGGACCGCCATGCGACGAAAGAATCGCACCGGCATGCGCAACGTGAGGTAGAAGACAACCGCACCGAGCACCACGAAGATGACCTGATTGGCGAACAAACCGTAGGCCGACCCGTCTGCGGAGTAGCCCTCCACCGACGACGCCGAGAGCACCATGATCAGACCGAACGACGTCATCAGCGCGGCCATCGTCAGGATCAGATGGTAGGACGCCAGCGGCCGGCTGAGGAGATTGCGGATCCCCTCGACGATGGTGGCGGGGATCGCGGCAGCATCACCGCGCAAGCGGGGAGCCTTCGCCGCGGTCCGTCGTTTCGACGAGGCGCGCGAGGTCGATGCACTGGAGCTCTCGGCGTCGACGCTCTTCGTGTCGGTCGACCCAGCCTTTTGTGTCCCAGCCTCTTGTGTCGCAGCCTCTTGTGTCGCCGCTTCCCGTGTTGCCGTCACGGCTGCGTCGCCCGGGGAGCGCTCCCCGGCAACGAGCGCGCGGCGGCCGCGAAGGCATCACCACGTCGTCCGTATCCGGGAAACATGTCCAGCGACGCCGCCGCGGGTGCCAGAAGCACTGCGTCGGGGCGCGGATCGTCGGCCGTGGCCAGCGTCCACGCCTCTGCGACTGCACGGTTCATCACCGCGGTCGCGAGGTCGTCGGAGTTCCCGGGGGCGTCGAATGAGGGTTGTCCCCCGCTCGGCGCCGGACCCGTCTCTGATCCGAAGGCGCGCTGTGCAATCACACCGCCATCGTCTCTTGTGAATACTGTGACTGTTGGGACTTCTGGGGCGTGTCGCGAAATCGCGTCGACAATGATGTCCCGATCTCGCCCGATCGCGACAACTCCGGCCAGTCGATCCGCGGAGCCGGTGATCATGTCGTCGACCGACGCGCCCTTCAACAAGCCACCCGCAATGAGCACGACGCTCCGGTGCGCACCGATCGCGGCCGCAGCCGCGTGCGGATTGGTGGCTTTCGAATCGTCGACGAAGTCGATGCCGTCGATCGTCACGACGACCTCGCCCCGATGCGCCGCGGGCCGAAAAGCGCTCAGCGCCCGACCGATCGCCGACGGTGCGACGCCGATCGCCAGCGCCAACGCTGCGGCGGCCAGCGCGTCGGACACTCCCGACGGCCCCGGGGGGTGAATCGCCGTGGCGGCGATCAGAGGCGTGCCTCCGGACGTGCCGTCCTGCTCAGCCGTGAACGCCCGATCGACCAGCTCGCCGTCGACGACGCCGAGTTCACCCGGAGCGGGCTCGCCAAGGGTGAACCCCACGCGCCGTCCCGGCACCGGTAGGTCTGCGGCGACCGCGTCGTCGAGGCCGACCACACCCACGTCGCCGTGCAGCGCGATCTGCTTGTCGGCCGCGTACGCGGCGAACGACCCGTGCCAGTCGAGGTGATCGTCGGCGATGTTGAGCACGACACCAGCGTCGGGAGTGATCGACGGCGCCCAGTGGAGCTGGAACGACGACAGCTCGGCGCACAGGACGTCAACCCTCGGTTGCGTCTGCATCGCGTCGAGCACCGGCAACCCGATGTTGCCGCACGCTGCGGCATCGCGACCGCCCTCGATCACGATGTCGGTCAACATCGACGTCGTTGTGGTCTTTCCGTTGGTTCCGGTCACGACCAGCCAGGTGCGCGGGGCGCCCAACAGTCCGGCACGGTCGACCCGCCACGCGAGCTCGACCTCGCCCCACACGGGGATCTCGTGTTCGGCCGCGGCAACCATCAAAGGATTGGTCGGCGAGAATCCCGGCGACGCGATGACGAGGTCGGTCGCCGCAGGCCAGGAGTCGTCGGCGAGGAGATCGGCGATCGAGGTGAGGCGTGCACCGGCGGTACGCGCGGCGTCCGTCCCGACAACGCTCGTCGTCTCGGCTCCCCCGAATCTCGCGTCAGCGATCGTGACCTCGGCGTCGACGCCGAGGAGGAATCGTGCCGCCGACATCCCCGCTGTGCCCGCGCCCGCGACGAGTACGCGCCTGCCGCTCAGATGCAGCTCCGACGGTGAGGTCATCGCGCTCAGCCGTTGACCGTGAGGAACTCGCCGTAGAACAGCGAGAGCCCGAGCGCACACGCGATGGCTGTGAGCAGCCAGAATCTGATGATCACCGTGGTCTCCGCCCAGCCACCGAGTTCGAAGTGGTGATGGAACGGCGCCATGCGGAACACGCGACGACCCGTCGTCCGGAAGAACGCGATCTGGATGACGACCGACATGATCTCAGCGACGAACAGCGCGCCGATGACCACCGCGAGCAGCTCGGTGCGGGTGGTGATCGACAGTCCCGCGAGCAGACCGCCGAGAGCCAACGAACCGGTGTCGCCCATGAAGATCTTGGCCGGTGCCGCGTTCCACCAGAGGAATCCGAGACACGCGCCGCCACCGGCAACCGCGATCAGTGCGAGATCCAGCGGGTCGCGTACCTGGTAGCAGCCCCGAGGGATGTCGGCGGCGGGCTTGGCGCCACCCGAGCAGGCGTTGACGAACTGGAAGAACGTCACCAACACGTAGGTTCCCAGCACCATCGCCATCGACCCGGCAGCGAGACCGTCGAGACCGTCGGTGAAGTTGACTGCGTTCGACCATGCCGCGACGACCAGCCAGCAGAACACCACGAACGCGACCGAGACCATCGAGATCGCGTCGATGTCGCGGACGTAGGACAGATGCGGACTCGCGGGCGTGTAGCCCGAGTCGTTGCGGAAGCCAAGGACGAGCACGCCGAACAGAATGGCCGCGAGGAACTGCCCGATCGACTTGGCCGTCTTGTTGAGCCCCAGGTTTCGGTGTTTGCGGATCTTGATGAAGTCGTCGAGGAATCCGACGCCGCCGAGTGCCGTCGCGAGACCGAGAACGAGCAGCCCGGATGCCGTCGGCCCGTTCCCGTCATGGGTGAACACTCCGACGATGTGCGCTCCGAAGTAGCCGGCCCACAGCGCGATCAGAATGGCCACGCCACCCATCGACGGGGTGCCGCGCTTGGTCTGGTGACTCTGCGGCCCCTCGACGCGGATCTCCTGCCCGAATCCCTGACGGGAGAACACGCGGATGAGCACCGGAGTGAGCAGGATCGACACCGCAACGGCGATGGCACCCGCAATGAGGATCTGGGTCACCGCAGCATCCCTCCCTCAGTTCGCCCGACCGTCACTCGTCGCTCTCCTCGTTCCTGTCTCGTCATCTCCCCCAGCCCCATCCAGGCCCCGCAGCTCATGTACTCGATCCCGCCGCCAGATCAGCCAATGCCGGATCGACGCCTGCGACGAGCACCATGTCGTCGGGCGCCGGGCGCCACTCGTCGGTGTCGAGAGTTGCGGCCGCGTCGTCGACCGTCTCGACCAACCTCGCCTCGTCGCCCCAGGAACCCTCCATCACGGCTCCCTGATGCAATGCACGGACCGAGCGCGACTCTCCGACACACAGCGTCTTGTCGACGGCGAGCCGCACGGCGAGCCGGCCAACCCTGTCGTGTTCGACGACACGCTCGTTCTCGGTGAGCCCATCGCGTGTGTCCATGTCGCCGATGATCGCCCAGGTGCGCACACGCTCAGACGAATCCCGTGCGCGAGAGACGAGGTCGCGGATCGCACGCGACACCGTCTCCACATCCGCAGGCACGATGACTACCCGTCGTTCCTCTTGGCCACCATCAGGACTCATCGAGCGGCCCCCGACGTCTTCTCGACGACGCCCGCGAGCGCCTCGGCGACGACGTTCCTGTCGTCGAACGGATGCTTCACGCCGTCGATCTCCTGGCCTGCCTCGTGGCCCTTACCTGCCACCAGCACGATGTCGCCGGGCCGTGCCCACGCAATAGCCGTCTCGATCGCAGCACGGCGGTCGCCGATCTCCCTGATCTCGACGCCTTCTCGACGCTCGTCGTCGGGCACCGCATGCGCACCCGCTAGTACAGCGGCGCGGATCGCGGCAGGGTCCTCGGTCCGCGGATTGTCGTCGGTGATCACGACGAAGTCTGCGCGACGCGCTGCCACCTCGCCCATCAGTGGACGCTTGGCGCTGTCTCTGTCGCCACCGGCGCCGATGACGACGGCGACACGTCCACGCGCCTGCTCGTCGAGGGTGGCCAGCACCGCTTCGAGCGCTCCCGGCTTGTGCGCGTAGTCGACGATGGCGAGGAAGTCCTGCCCACGATCGATGCGCTGCAGCCGACCGGGAACCGACACCTCGGCGATCGCCGACGTCGCCGTCGTGACGGGCACACCCGCTGCGACCGCCACCGCGACCGCGAGCGTCGCGTTGGCGACGTTGTAGCGGCCGGGCAGCCGAAGCGTCAGATCGTGGCCGATCCCTGCGGCGTCGGTGATCTCCACGCGTTGTGCACCGCCGGACTCGATCGTCGACGGTCCGGCATGCCACTCGGCCGGAATGTCGGTCGTCGAGACCGTGATCGGCGCTATGACCTCACCTCGCCGCGCGACGTCGAGCATGCGTCGACCCCAGTCGTCGTCGACGCACACCACCGAACGCACCGCCCGCGTGTGTGATCCCGCCGCGAACAGTCGTGCCTTGGCCTCGAAGTAGTCGCGCATCGTCGGGTGGAAGTCGAGGTGGTCCTGCGACAGATTGGTGAACGCACCGATCGAGAAGTGGGCTCCGTCGACGCGTCCGAGTGCCAACGCGTGACTCGACACCTCCATGACCACGACGTCGACGCCGCGCTCGAGCATCGCGGCCAGCAGTGCCTGCAGGGTCGGCGCCTCGGGCGTCGTCAGCGAACTCGCCTGAGCGACACCGTCGACGCGAGTTTCGACCGTGCCGATCAATCCGACGGTGTGGCCTGCAGCCATCATCGCGGCCTCGACCATGTAGGCCGTCGTCGTCTTGCCGGACGTGCCGGTGATGCCGATCAGCTTGAGGCGCTGCGACGGGTTGCCGTAGATCCGTGAGCTCACCCCGCCGAGGACCGAGCGGGGGTCGGCGTGCACGAGTACCGCACACGCGGCGTCGGGCGGAAGCACCCGACCGAGTTCTGCGCGGCCAGCCGCGTCGGTGAGGATCGCCGTCGCACCCCGCTCGAGCGCCTCGGCTGCGAACCGCGCGCCGTGGGTGCGGCCACCCGGCAGCGCCGCGAACAGGTCGCCCGCGACGATGTCCTGCGCACGCAACGACACCCCGGACACGGCGGCGTCGGCAGGCACCGTCCCGATCAGATCGAGGCGTGCGCCGGTGGCGGTCGAGAGCACGGAGACGGCCGTGGGCTCGACGTGAGTTGGTCTGTTCAGTCCTGCGGACCGGCGATTCGACGCCATGATGCGATCGCCTCCCTCAGCAGTGGTATCGGTGTCGCGTGTTCGCGCCGGTGCGGCTCGAACCCGGGTGTGTGCGGATGCTCCACTCTCCGGAACGCACTCACGATACCGTCAGGGCAATTCGTGAGGGCGCGCCCATCGGCAAATCAGCGCGCCTCGAGCTTGATCCACGGTGTGGGTGTGGGAGACAGCGGCACTTGCTGACGCTGCAAAATCCACGAGGCGATCGTTCCGTACAGCGGCGCCGCCGACTGTCCCCCGCTGCCGTCGGAGCTCCGCTTGGGGTTGTCGAGCATGATGCCCACCACGAAGCGTGGGTTGTCGGCGGGCGCAATGCCCGCGAACGTGATGTTGTAGCTCGAGTTCGAGTAGCACCCGCAGGCCGGGTCGACCTGCTGGGCCGTACCCGTCTTGCCCGACATCTGATAGCCCGAAACCGCACCCTTGTAGCCCGTTCCCGACTGCACGCCCATCGGGTCCTCCTGGAAGACCCCGCGGAACATATCGCGGACCGTGTGCGCGGTCTGCGGACTGACCACTCGGATACCGGCGGGCCGATCGGCATCTTCGACGTTCCCGCCGTCGTGCTGCTCGGACTCGAGAATGCGCGGTGGCACGCGGAGCCCGTCGTTGGCGATCGCCTGATACATCGCCGTCATCTGCAGGAGCGACATCGAAAGACCCTGCCCGATGGGCAGATTGGCAAACGAACCACCCGACCACTGACTCAGTGCGGGAACCGCTCCACCGCTCTCCGCCGGAAGTCCGACGCCGGTCCGCTGCCCGAGCCCGAAACGCTTGACCATGTCGGCGAATCGTTGTTCACCGACACGCTTGGCCAGCATCAGGGTTCCGACGTTGGATGACTTACTGAAGATTCCCGCCGTGGTGTACGGCTCGACGCCGTGCGACCACGCGTCGTTCACGGTGACACCGGCCATGTTGATACTGCCGGGCACCTGCAACACCTCGCCCGGCGTTGTCAGCCCGTATTCGACGGCGGCCGAGGCGGTGACGATCTTGTTCACCGAACCCGGCTCGAACGGCGAGGTGACAGCCGGGTTGCCGAGGTCGGCCTTCGTTTGTTCCGACAGCGGCTTGGACGCGTTGAAGGTGCCGTCGTTGGCCATCGCGAGTACTTCGCCGGTCTTGGCGTCGAGTACGACGGCCGACGCCGACTTCGCTCCCGACGCCTGCTTGGCCTTGTTGACCTCGCTCTGCACGAACCACTGGATGTCCGAATCGAGCGTCAGTTTCACCGTTGCACCGTTGATCGCGGGGTGCACGTTGCGTGTACTTCCCGGGATCACCGCGCCGTCGGAGCCGCGGTCATAGGTCTTCGAGCCGTCGGTCCCGGCGAGTACCGAATCCATCGACGCTTCGAGACCGATCAGCCCGTTCCCGTCGTAATTGACGTCGCCGACGACGTTCGCTCCCAGCGAGCCACCCGGATAGAGACGGATCGCCTGCGGGTCGGCACCCACCTCGGGATAGTCGGCGACGATCCGTGCCGCGACCTCGGGGCTGACCGACCGCGCAAGGTAGACGAAGCCGTCATCGCTTGTCAGCTTCTTGTGCAGATCGCCGGAACTGATCGACCCACCGAGCGCCGACGACACGCCGTCGGCGATCTCCTTGAGCCGCTTGTCGACGTCGGGGTACTCCGGATTCTTTTTGTGCTCGGCCTCGATCGACTTGCGAACTGCCTTGGGCAGGAACGTGAGTGACCGCGCCTCGTCGGTATAGGCGAGGGGACGTCCGTTGCGGTCGAGGATCGCTCCGCGCTTGGCCGTCAGCACCTGGGTGTACTCACGTTGTTGGGCCGCTTCTGCCGAGATCGACGACGCCTCGATGGTGTGCACGACGATCATCCGGATCGCCACCGCCAACACCACGAGGAGGATGACGACTCCCACAGCGTGACTACGGAATTCGAAGGTGAGGGGACCTCGTCCCGGACCTCCACCGCGGCCCCCGGTACCCGATCCTCCACTCCCCGATCCGCCCGCGGAAGTGGGACGTCGTCCTGACCGGGACTGCGCAGCGGGCGGGTCGAAACGCTCACCGATCCGCTGAAAACTGGCGCGTGTCATGGTTGTCAATTGTCCACCGCCCTAGCGGGCTCCCGCCGAATTTGCGCTCGGCGGGTTGCCATTCGTCTGAGCCGTGGGCGCGACATTCGGATTGGGCGCGGCAGCGGCTCCCGGCGCCGGAGCATCGGCGCGTGCGGGAGCGTTGGCACTCTGGTTCTGGGTCGGCGCAGTGTTCTGCCCGGGAGTCGTATTCTGGTTCGGCGCTGGCGAATTGGTTGAGCCGGAGGAGTTCGTATCAGCAGACGAAGTGGCATTCGAGTCCGAAGCGCCTGCGCCCCCGAGACCCATCGAATCGCTGACCTTGCTCTTGTCGATCTTGCTGGTGGGATCGGGCTTGTCGTCGGGGTTGATCGTCCCCATCGGCTTGCCGGACGCGGGTTCGGGATCGCCGAGCACCTTGGGCTTGCCGTTGGCGCCGACCACCATCCGGGCTGGATTCTGAACCGGGATCATTCCCAATTTCGCTGCCTTGTCGGACAATTCGGGCGCAGAGTCGCCCGACTCGTAGCTGCGCTTGAGACTGTCACGGCGGTCGACGAGCGACTGATTGGCCTTGCGCTCGATTCCGAGTCGGTAAGAATCCTGAGCAGCCTTCGTCGACAACCACAGGCTCAACCCCAAACCGACGACAAGCAGAGCGAGGACGGGCACCACGAACGGAACCGACCGTGCACGACTGAACAACGAGCCCTGTCGTACGCCCGAATCGAGGCCACCGCGCGTCGACGTAGAACCCTGCGCCACAACGCGATTGCGACGCCGGTCGAGCGCGCGCTGCGCCGCCCGCGAGCGGTTGGCTCGCTCCGATTCGAGATTCTCCCGGCGTGGACGACGGGTTGGCGTTGCGGTACCAGCACCTGCACTGTCGGCGACGGTGCGGTCGTCGAGCACTGTCATGACCGATTCCTCTCAACACGTTCGATGGCGCGGACCCTGACCGGGGCCGACCTCGGATTCTCGGCGAGCTCGGCCTCGCCAGCCTGCTCGGCACCTCGGGTGATGAGCTTGAATTGCGGTGCGGTTCCGGGCAGTTCGACCGGAAGGCCGGGAGGCGACGTCGAGGTGGTGCGAGACGCGAACTCACGCTTGACGATTCGGTCTTCGAGCGACTGGTAGCTCATCACCACCACACGTCCACCCACCGATAGCGCATCGAGTGCCGCAGGCAACGCCAGGCGCAGGGCGTCGAGTTCGTGGTTCACCTCGATCCGCAATGCCTGGAACGTGCGTTTCGCGGGATGCCCACCCGTCCGACGTGTGGCCGCAGGGATTGCGGCATAAAGCAATTCGACGAGCCGCCCACTCGTGGTGAAGGGTTCGGTCTCACGGGCCCGCAGAACGGCGGATGCAATCTTGCCCGCGAAGCGTTCTTCGCCGTACTCCGACAGCACGCGCGCGAGGTCGCCGTGCGAATACGTGTTGAGCACGTCCGCCGCGGTCAGGTCGTCGTCCGGATTCATCCGCATGTCCAGCGGGGCGTCGACGGCGTAGGCGAATCCGCGATCGGCGCGGTCGAGTTGCATCGACGACACACCGAGATCGAAGAGCGCACCGTCGATGTGGTCGACGCCTGCGGCCGCGAGAACGTCGTCGATGCCGTCGAATCGAGACTGGTGAAACGAGATCCGGTCGCCGAAACGAGCGAGGCGATCGCGCGCGATGTTCAACGCTGACTCGTCACGGTCGATGCCGATGACGCGTGCGTCGTCGAATTCGGTGAGGATCAGTTCGCTGTGGCCGCCCGCTCCCAATGTCGCATCGACGAACACCGGACGCTCGGCATCCGAGAGGTCGTCACCGGTAGCCGTCAATGCCGGCGCGAGAAGTTCGGTGATCCGCCGTGCCATGACGGGCACGTGGCCGAATTCTCCGGAACGACGTTCGCCGTCGTGTGGCGCGTTCACCGAATCACCTCCCGACGCGTGCTGTCTGCACGCCCGACCCGTTGCGGCCACGCACACTCATCTCGAATCCCTGACACAGACGCTGGTTGCCCCGATCGGGCTCGCCATGCGTCACGGTGCCGGGGTTGCCCCTGCCGTGACTGCGACCGACGCACATACGAATGCCGTGCGTCGCAGGCTGTGTCGGGTTGTCTCGCCGGGTGAAGCGGGGTCCCGGTCCGGTCGCGCACCTGGCGTTGGGGAAGTACGCCAGGGTCGTTCCGGACCGGGGCCTCGATCCACCCGAAGCCCTGTCCATCGTGTGCCATTCCTCGGCTACAAGACCGCGTTCAGTGCGGCC